>WGLZ01000090.1 GCA_016471375.1 Cyanobacteria bacterium RI_101 | reverse complement strand
CAGCCTCGTTTTGCCCCCCCAGCCCCCCAATTTTGGGGGGAGTTCAGAGCTTTTCTGAGTTCAAAGTCCCCCAGAATTGGGGGATTTAGGGGGCGAGATCAGGTTAATGGAAAAACCAAAGACTTGTGTGTACACCGTAGCCTTTCCAAGGGGGGTTAGGGGGGATTCTGACAGTTGTGTATACACGGTAGCTTTCTAAGGGGGGAGCTAAACCAAGCTTGTTTGCGATCTACGCAGACAAAATCAATCAGTTTTGTTCTATGTTTAAAAAACCGCTTTTCTCCTTCGGCGCCGCCTTGGCCCTGAGTCTTTTATCTCCTCCTCTCTGGGCGGGAGAACTGGAGGGCGGGCGCCTATTTTTCGATAATCCCCCCCTCTTCCAGGGCGCCGCCACCACCTTTAGCGGCGTGTCCGTGCCGGCGGCGAAATACTATTTCACCTTTAGCCTCCCGGCCAACGCCGGAGCGCCCATCGGGCAAATTCAGTTTCAGCAACAGCCCAACCCCGACCCCATCGACTTTGTGGCGGAACGAACCGCGGCCTTTCTCGGCGCTCAAAATAATCTCGGCGCTCCCCTGACCATTCAAAGCAGTGTTTGGGATAGCCAGACGGGTTTATTTACCGTCACCTTTGACCCCCCCATTCCCCCCGGCGCCGATTTTGTGGTGCGACTCCAACCCGTTAGCAACCCCGATATTTCCGGCGTCTATCAATTTCGGGTCACTGTGTCCCCCCCCGGCGCCGGTAGTTTAGGGCTAGATTTGGGGGTAGCCCGGCTCCAGTTTTATCGCGAGGTTTGGTAACGCCTATGACCGAGTCCGTTTCTAATATCCTTCTCTACACCGACGGCGCCTGCTCCGGCAACCCCGGCCCCGGCGGCTACGGCGTTGTGTTGCTCCAGGCTCGACAGCGCCGGGAACTCTCCGGCGGCTATCGTTTGACCACCAATAACCGCATGGAAATGATGGCGGCCATTGTGGGTTTGACGGCGCTGGAGTCTCCCTCTCAAGTCACTCTCTACAGCGATTCTAAGTACCTAATCGACGCGGTGGTGAAGGGTTGGGCTAAGAAATGGCGGGCCAATAACTGGAAACGGAACACCAAGGAAAAAGCGAAAAATCCCGACCTCTGGGGCCAATTGTTAGACTTAAACGAACGACACCAAATTACTTGGACCTGGGTAAAAGGCCACTCCGGCCACCCGGAAAACGAACGGTGCGACCGTTTGGCGGTTCAAGCCTCTCGTCAGGCTAATTTGCCCAGGGACGAGGTTTTTGAAGCCGGGGCAAGCTAACGATGAAACCCGCCGATTGGGAGCCGTTTCTGAAATATATCGCCCAAACCTATGGGATTCAGGGCAAGCTCAAGGAGATTTTTTTCACCCGCTTCGCCTACGAGAACTGGCGCAAGTCCGATTTGGAGATCTGGGAGTTGGCCGGAGCGCCGAGCCATGAGACCTATAAAAAACAGATGACCCAAATCTATGGGCTGTTTGCTCAAAACCGTCCCCAGGGTTGTCCCGAACTCGACCCCAGTAGCAAGGGGCCGGGAAAGTTTCAAATTCTGCGGGAATGGTTTAAAGAAGTTCTCCATCCCCAATGGCAAAGCGAGCAAGCGCCGACGTCAACCCTGGCGCCCGTCGCCGGCAACGGGGTTTATATTGCCCGCCCGCCCCTGGAAACCGAAGCCCTACAGGAATTGCTCAAACCCGGCGCTTTAATTCGCGTGAAGGCGCCGGAAAAAATGGGTAAAACGACCCTAACCCAGTTTTTGCTCAAACGGCTTCAGGGCCAAGGCTATCGGATCGTTTACCTCAACTTTCAATCCGTGGAATCGGCGCTGTTTAAGAATCTGGATAAATTTCTGCGCTGGTTCTGCGCCAACATCAGCCGGGAATTGGGGCTAGCGCCGCAATTAGACGAGTATTGGGACGAAGACCTCTTTGGCAGTTTGGTCAGTTGCAAGACCTATGTCCAGTCCTGTTTCCTGACCGAGTCGGCGCCGCCTTTGGTCTTGGCGCTGGATAACCTCGACCGTCTCTTCGAGTACGGGGAAATCGCCCAGGATTTTCTGCCGATGTTGCGCTACTGGCACGAAGAAGCCAACAACGCGCCCCAATGGCGCCAGTTGCGTCTGGTCATCGCCAACTCTACGGAAGCCTATTTTAAACTGGACGCTAATCAATCCCCCTTTAACGTGGGCCGGGCCTTTCGGTTGGAAGGCTTTACCCTGTCCCAAACCGAGGAACTCGCTCAAAGCTACCTCTCTTCCGTCCCGTCGGAAAATTGGGCGCCGATTCTCCCCGCCTTACATACCCTAGTGGCTGGCCATCCGTACCTACTCCATTTGGCCTTGCAGGCGCTCCAGTCCCCCCAAACCGATCCCCATGCTCTCCTAGACAACGCGCCCACCCAGGGGGGGATCTACGGCGATCATCTCCGGCGCCATTGGAGCCGTTTACAAAGCGCCGAGAGTTTGCGTCAAGCCATGAGCGCCGTCATTGAGGCCGAAGCTCCCATCCCCCTAGAGCCGAGTCTGGCTTATCAGTTGGAAAGCTTGGGATTAATCACTCTTCAGGGGGCTTTAGCGCAGACCAGTTGTCCCTTATACGCCCACTATTTTGCCAACACATCAGTCCTAACTGGATTGGGAGCCAGTTCCGGTTAACGCGCCCCTTACCTCGGCGCCGCGGCGAGCGGTTCGACAGTCGATGATGTTGAAATAAGCCGAAGATGGGATTTGAACCCACGACCAACTGATTACGAATCAGCTACTCTACCGCTGAGCTACTCCGGCGTTGGGGTAAACCGATTAATCATGATAGCAAAGTTTGTCTCTTTTAGGGCCCGGCGCCGGCAAGGCGAGGGAGGTCGCGACCGTAAAACCCCTTCGTAAATCCTCTAGAATCACTATGACGGTTGAGTCCTCTTTCAAAAACCCAGGAGCTAGAGTCATGTTTGAACCCATCGGTGTGGAACGAGACGCAGTGGCGACGACCCTGGGGACGATGGTCTATTACTCTCCCCGTTCCGGCCTCTGGGCCGAAACCGACGGCGCCGAGGGGGAAACCCTCGTGTTTCTCCACGGTTTTGGGGGCGGCTCTTCGGCCTACGAGTGGTCGAAAGTTTATCCCGCCTTCGCCTTTCAGTATCGAGTCCTAGCGCCGGATTTATTGGGCTGGGGACGCTCCGATCATCCCGAGCGGGCCTATACCCCCCAGGACTATATCCAAACGATTAACGAGTTTATCGCCCAGACCTGCCCCCGGCCGCCGGTGGTGATCGCCTCTTCCCTGGTGGCGGCGCTGACTATCCGAGCGGCCATCGAAGCGCCGGAACGCTACCGGGGCCTGATTCTTTCGGCGCCGACGGGCCTGTCCGATTTTGGAGAAGACTACCGCGGTAATCTTTTTGCTCAACTGGTGGGACTCCCTATCTTAGACCGCTTGGTTTATTACGCGGGCATCGCCAACAGTACGGGCATTTTGAACTTTCTGGAGCGTCGTCAGTTTGCCAAGGCTAATCGTATCTTTCCAGAAATTGTCGAAGCTTACCTAGAGTCCGCCAGCCAACCCAACGCCGAATACGCGGCGCTGTCCTTTGTGCGGGGCGATCTCTGTTTTGATTTAGCCCAATTTATTTCTCAATTAACGGTTCCCGCCGCTATCTTCTGGGGCGAAAAGTCCCAGTTTAGCCCTCCGGCTCTGGGTCGGCGCTTAGCTCAACTCAACCCCGACGCGGTTAAGGCCTTTGTGGAACTGCCCGATACGGGACTGACTCCCCACCTGGAAACCCCGGCGGTGGCCATCGCTTTGATCGGCAAATTTCTTAGCCTCGTCCTCTAAAGATCTACCGTGTACACACAAGTGTCGAGATCCCCCCTAACCCCCCTTGGAAAGGGGGGAACAAGACTCAAAGTCCCCCTTGTAAAGGGGGATTTAGGGGGATCAAACCCAAAATTTAGGTCTTTAGCCAAGATCTGTGTACACCGTAGCCTCTAAAGATGGGGTCTTCGGGCCGCCCTCCTTCGCCCGATCCTCGGTCAACGGCGCCGGCGATTAATCGGGGGATTCCGCCTTCCCTTGGGAATCAGGTTAAAATATCTTAACCGAATGTTTCGCAATCCTGATGCCCGTGACTGTTGACCCGTCCCCCGATTTTGCATTTGATCCCATCGACGCGGCGCTGGCGGATATTAAAGCGGGGCGTCTGGTGGTGGTGGTGGACGACGAGAACCGAGAAAACGAGGGCGACGTCATTTGCGCGGCCCAGTTCGCCACCCCGGATCTGATTAATTTTATGGCGGTGGAAGCTCGGGGACTAATTTGTCTAGCCATGACCGGCGAGCGCCTGGACGCGTTGGAGTTGCCCCTCATGGTCTCCAAAAATACCGACAGCAATCAAACCGCCTTTACCGTCAGCATTGACGCGGCGCCGCGGTTGGGCGTGACCACGGGGATCTCCGCCGAAGACCGGGCCCGCACCATTCAAATCGCCATTAACCCCGCCTCTCGTCCCGAAGATCTAACGCGACCGGGGCATATTTTCCCGATCCGAGCCAGGGAAGGGGGCGTGCTGAAGCGAGCCGGCCACACAGAAGCGGCGGTGGATTTAGCCCGTTTGGCGGGTCTCTACCCCGCGGGGGTGATCTGCGAAATCCAAAATCCCGACGGCTCCATGGCCCGCCTGCCCCAATTGGTGGAGTACGCTCGCCGGCGCGGCTTGAAATTAATCAGCATCGCCGATCTGATCAGTTACCGTCTCCAGCACGACGGCTTTGTGAAACGGGAAAGCATTTGCGAGTTTCCCAGTCAATTTGGAACTTTTAAGCTCTACGCCTACCGTAATTTGTTGGATCAAACGGAGCATTTAGCCATTGTCAAAGGCGACCCGGCCCAATTCTCCCAGACGCCGGTTTTAGTGAGAATGCACTCTGAGTGTTTAACCGGCGACGCGCTCGGCTCCCTCCGTTGCGATTGTCGGACGCAGTTAGAGGCGGCGCTGAAGATGCTGGAGAGTCAGGGTTTAGGGGTGGTGGTCTATCTGCGGCAGGAGGGGCGGGGCATTGGCTTGGTCAATAAGCTCAAAGCCTACTCCCTACAAGATTTAGGGTTAGACACCGTGGAAGCCAACGAGCGCCTCGGCTTTCCGGCGGATCTGCGGGACTACGGCATGGGCGCCCAGATGTTGAACGATCTGGGGGTGAAGCAAATTCGGCTGATTACCAATAATCCCCGGAAAATCGCCGGACTGAAGGGCTATGGGCTGGAGGTGGCGGAGCGGGTGCCCCTGTTAATTGAAGCCAATGATTACAATTCCCACTACCTCGCCACTAAGGCGGAAAAATTGGGCCACTGGTTTTTACAAACCTTTCTGATTACCCTCGCCTTAACCTGTCGTCCCGGCTTAACCAGCCCTCAAGCCCGCCACGAGAAACTGGAAAAACTGCGCTACAGGCTCCGCTCCACGGGTCTGAGTTTGCAGGAAGAAGCTCGCCCCGTGGCGGTGGCCCTCTTTGGGGAAACGGCGCTGATTGTTCACATTGGTCTGGAGAGTAAAACGGCGCCGGCGCCCCAGTGGTATCAAGACCCCGTTAACCCCTACCGCCAAAGCTTGACTCGTTTAGTCGAGGACGTTTTGCTCTGGCCCGATTTAGAGCGCCTAGAATTACTGTGGGGTCAAGGGGACGACCCGATGACGGGCCTACAAGTCACCCTAGAGCGCCGTCCCTACGATCCCCAATCGGCGCCCCAGGAACAGATTATTTATTGTTATTCCCTGAATTGAACTTGAGACTGGGACTGACCGGGAGACAAAACCGGCGGGTCGTTGACAAAGAAAGTCTGGGCCATTTTCACCCCCACGCCGTTAATGCGGGATTGCAACTGGTCTAAGAATTCGTGGAGACCCCGGTCGATAATTTCTTCGACGGTTAGGTAGCTAAACTCGCTGTAGAGTTTGCCCAGGGCCCGCTCGGCGCCGTTGCGCCAGAGTCCCTGGGGCGTGCCGGTGATGGCGTGGAGGGAGCGCTGAAATCGCCCTAAACAAAAATAAATCGAGCGGGGAAATTCGGGGTGGAGAATCAAAAACTCCGCCACCTGGCTGGGGATAATCCGGCGCTGGTCTTTTCGGTACATTTCGTAGGCGCTGGCGGATTTAAGGAGCGCGATCCACTCCAGTTGGTCGAGGGGAGTGCCCACCCATTTCACCGAAGGAAGCAGATAGTAATATTTAACGTCTAAAATGCGGGCGGTTTTATCGGCCCGCTCCTGAAAGCGCCCCATTTGCCCAAAATGCCAGCCCTCGTTGTGGCTCATGGTGGCGTCCATCACCCCGGCGAAGCGGTGGCTGGCTAATTTCACCTGGGCGAAGAAGCCCGGCACATTACCGGGGGGATTGTCCGCGGCCTGTTTCACGAAGAAATAAAACTGATTGACTTCCTCCCACATCTCCGAGGAAATAATTTCCCGCACCGAGCGGGCGTTTTCCCGGGCCATCTGGAGGCAGGAGAGGATGGAGTTGGAGTAATGGGCGTCAAAGCTCAAAAACCGGATCACGTTCTCCTGGTTCGCTTCGCCGTAATGCGCTCGAAAAAGGGGCAGATCCCCGGTGGTCATCACCAGAGGCTCCCACTGTTGGTCGATATTCCGGGGCAAATCCAGTTGTAAGTGGAGATTGACGTCCACAAAGCGGGCGATATTTTCCGCCCGTTCAATGTAACGGTTGAGCCAGTAAATGGAATCGGCGACGCGACTGAGCATAGGCGAGCAAGAATTTGTGGCAAACGTAACCCCCAGAGGGCACATTATTCTAGACCCCTTACCCGCAAACGGCGTCTCAGGACACAAATTGGGGGTTGCCTCGGAATAGTTTCAGATTCCCCTCCCAAGAGGCTACGGTGTGCACACAAGTCTTTGGTTTTGCCATTAACCTGATCTCGCCCCCTAAATCCCCCAATTCTGGGGGACTTTGAACTCAGACAAGCTCCGAACTCCCCCCAAAATTGGGGGGCTGGGGGGGCAAAACGAGGCTGATGGGTACATGCGTGTACACGGTAGCTCCCAAGAGGGGGAGCAAGATTAGACTTTCCAATCTGGACGAGGTTTAACCGCCCAGCGCCAACTGACTTTCCACCATCATCTGTACAACTTCCGGCATGGCGTAGCGGGCCTGCCAGCCTAATTTTTCCCTAGCTTTGGCGGGGTTGGCTTTACTGAGGGCGATATCCGTGGGACGGAGCAATTGGGCGCTGGTTTCCACATGGTCTCGCCAATTTAAACCGGCGCGGTGAAAAGCCTCGGCCACAAAATCCCGCAGACCGTAGGTTTTGCCCGTGGCGATGACGTAATCCTCGGCGCTGTCCTGTTGGAGCATCAAATACATGGCTTCCACATACTCCGGCGCCCAGCCCCAATCCCGTTGGGCCTCTAGGTTACCCAGTTGCAGTTTTTCAGCGCCGCCCTGGGCGATGCGACAGGCCGCGGCGACGATTTTCTGGGTGACAAAGCGCTCCGGCCGCAGGGGCGATTCGTGGTTGTAAAGAATGCCGGAGCAGGCGAAGAGGTTATAGGCTTCCCGATAATTGGCCACCTCCCAAAAGGCCGCGGCCTTGGCGGCGCCGTAGGGACTGCGGGGCCGGAAGGGGGTGTTTTCGTCCGCGGCTTGGTTTTGGGTATTGCCAAAACATTCGCTGGAACTGGCGTTGTAGAGTTTGATCGGCGCTTGTAAAAAGCGAATCGATTCCAGTAAATTTAACGTCCCCAGCGCAATACTTTCTAAAGTTTCCACCGGCTGTTCAAAGGAGAGACTCACCGAACTTTGCCCCGCCAGATTATAGACCTCGTCCGGCGCCACTTTGCTCAAGGTTTGCAAAACGCTACGGAAATCAATCAAGCTGGTGGAGCGCAACTGGACTTGCTCCCGGATACCCAAACGGGCCAAACGGCTAAAATTAGCGGTCTGGGCGTCCCGAGAAGCGCCGTAAACCTCGTACCCTTTTTGCAACAGGAGTTGGGCTAAATAGGCGCCGTCTTGACCAGAAATGCCGCAGATTAAGGCTTTTTTCATGTTATTTCAGTTATCAGTGAGCAGTTAACAGTTAGCAGTCAACATTGAATGATTATTAATTCAAAAAGATTATGTCGCTCATTTGAAATCTGAAATCTGTCATCTGTCATCTGTATCCAAGATGCGCAGACGGACGGAATGCTCTCCCCCTTCGTCCAGTTGGACTTCGATCACCTCCTGACTGAGGGTTTCCAGCGCCGTTAGCAGGGAGCGGAGATTGGGGCTACTGGCGCCGGTGTCGACGTAGAGCCGATCCGCTAAGCTCCCGAGGCGTTTCCAAGTGGTGTAGAGTTTGGCGACGGTTTGCTCCAGTTGGGTGGCCTGTTTGACTAAATCGGCGGCGGTGTTGAGGCAGTCTAACCGGAGGGCTTCTTCTAAGGCTAATTCTAAATCCAAGGGAAATTGTTTGAGGGTCTGCACCTGGGCGCAGGCGTCAAGGTACTTGGCTAAACTGCGGGCGGAGCTGGTGATTTGTTTGACCGTATCCACGTCGGGGCTGGCTTCCGCTTCTTTTTGCAGGGCGCTGACGTGGGTTTCCGGCAACTTTTCCAATTCCTTCACCAAGGGCGCCAGGTGGCGGGAGGGCAGACTGCCGTCGTTGGCTCTTTCCTTCAAAGTGTCCGGCAGGAGGTCGGAACTCATGGCCGTCCACTCGTTGGTCAACTGCTGAACCTCCCGGCGGGTAATGCGGTCGCCGCTCTGGGCCGCGTCGCTCACCAGTTTTTGCACCTCCGGCGCCGCCTTGGCGGTTTCCACAAAGGCCCGCTTACTGAAATTGTTAATGGAATCGGGGTCTAACTGACCTTCCGCCAGCAAGGTATCGGCGCTGTTGGCCAACTGAATCAGCGCGTAGGCTTGGCTTTTGGTAATCTCCCTCTGCTTGAGCCAGTTGAGAAAGCCCGTGCCCCGACCGTCGCCCCCCTGTTTTTCCCGATCCCGGATCACCCGCAGAATCCGCCCCCGCCAAATATCGGTTTGCAGGTCGAAGCGCTCGCAAATTTTCCAGCAATTATCCAACTGGCTTTCAAACTCATGGTCTTGAATCTGGTCGTCTTCGGGGTCGGGCAACTCAAAATTCAGATCCGCCGGAATCTCCAGGGCGGCTAAAATTTCCGGGGCGTTGGGCGGCAAAGAATCCATAGGGAGCGAGCGAAGCGGACAATAGGGGGTTAGCCCTCCCCATTTACCCAGACTTTTCCGGTTTTGGAAAGCGCCGACCCCAGCCCGACCGAGTTATCCCCTAGCGACTAACCAGTTAATTACCCGTTCTCCCAAGGAAACGCCGCCGAGGCGGTCGATTTCTCGAATCCCGGTGGGGCTGGTGACATTCACCTCTGTGAGATAGCCGCCGATGACGTCAATGCCGACAAAATAAAGACCGTCCCGGCGCAGTTTAGGGCCGACGGCTTGGCAAATTTCCCGCTCTCTGGGGGTGATTTCCGTCGGCGCCACCCGTCCCCCCACGGCCATATTGCCCCGAAATTCGCGACCGGTGGGAATGCGATTCACGGCGCCGATGGGTTCCCCGTCCAAGAGAATGATCCGTTTATCCCCGTCCTTCGCTTCCGGCAGAAAACGTTGCACCATCACCGGCTCCTGCCCCTGGTGAGTGCTGATCTCCACCAAGGAGTTAAAGTTGCGGTCCCCCGGCTCCAGAAATAAAATTCCTTCTCCCGCTTTCCCCCCCAAGGGTTTCAACACCGCCGCTTGATGGCGCTCGACAAAGTCCCGAATGAGTTCCTTATCCAAGCTCACCAAGGTCTCGGGCATAACGCCGTAAAACTGGAGGGTGTACATTTTCTCGTTGGCTTCCCGCAGGCCCTGGGGCTGATTGATCACCAGGGTTTTTTCAGGGTCGATCAGTTCGAGAATATAGGTGGCGTAGAGGTAGCGCACCGTCACCGGCGGGTCTTTGCGCATGAAGACCGCCGTCATGTCTTCCAAATCCCGCCACTCCCCGGCGCCGACTTCGTACCAATCCGGCGCCGCCCGCCAGAGTCCTTCTTCCAAAACAACGGGCTGGAGGGTCAGGGGAAAGAGTTTCGCCCAGGCCTTGCCCTCGATAACGCTCAAATGTTGCAGTTCCGCGACAAAGACCTCGTGACCCAAGCGCTGAGCCGCCTCCATGATGGCCACCGTGCTGTCGTGGCCGGGATCGAGGCGGGGAAGGGGATCGAGGATAAAGGCGAGTTTCATGGGGAAAGCCTAGAAAAATTAAGCGGCCAATAGGGCGTCTAGTTGTCCCTGGCGTTCCAGGGCGTAAAGATCGTCGCAACCGCCGATGGGCCGGTCGTCGATAAAAATTTGGGGCACGCTCCGGCGCCCTTCCGCTCGGGCCGACATAGCGTCCCTAGCCTCGTTGTCGCCGTCAATAGGGTACTCGGTGTAGGCGACGCTTTTTTTGTCCAAAAGGGCTTTAGCCCGGATACAGAAGGGACAAAAGCGCCAAGTATAGATTTCAACGCGGGCGGCCATAGGGGTAAGTCTAAAGATTTGTAACGGTTTGGGGTGGTTTCATTGTAAAGGATTTCCGGCGCCGCCCCCTTTCTCCCCGGTGGGACTACCGATTCACCCGCCCCTCCTCCATAATAAAAAAATCTGTTCCCGGCCCTCCCTATGACGACCCAAGTCATTGAAATTCTTTCCGCCGAAGAAATCCGGCGGGTCTTGACTCGCTTGGCCTCCCAGGTGATTGAGAAAAATGGCGACTTATCCCAGTTAGTCCTCCTGGGGATCTACACCCGCGGCGTGCCCCTAGCCCATCAAATCGCCCACCAAATCGAGGCGCTGGAACGGGTCAAAATTCCCGTCGGCGCCATTGACGTCACCTTCTATCGGGACGATTTAGACCGCATCAAAACCCGCACTCCCGCTAAAACTAAAATTCCCCTCGACCTCAAGGGGAAACGGGTTGTTCTGGTGGATGACGTCATTTACAAAGGTCGCACCATCCGAGCGGCGCTGAACGCCGTGGCGGAATACGGGCGCCCCCAGGTGATTCGTCTCTTGACCCTGGTGGATCGGGGGCACCGAGAATTGCCGATTCACCCGGATTTCGTCGGCAAAAAATTGCCCACGGCGTCGGAGGAACAGGTTAAGGTCTATCTACAGGAGGTGGACGGCCGGGACGGGGTGGAGTTATTAAAGATGACAGATGACAGATGACAGATATCAGATATTCAGTTATTGGTTATCAGGCGTTAAGTATTAGGTATTAATTATTTCCTTGAGATGCAGAGAACCCGACTCAATACCGTTCTAACCCTCGGCGGCGCTCGCTTGACCCGCTTTTTTGGCAATCCTTGGCGCCGGATTTCCTTGGTGTTTCTGAGTCTGCTCTTCGGTTTTTTTATCGGCGCGGCGCTTTCGACCACGGCGGGTCAGGACGCGCAATGGGACGTGGTCAGCGCCGCCTTAATTCTTTTATTTTGCGAGGGAATTAGTTACTGGATCTATCGGCGCCGGGGTCGGGAGGGGGGACAATTGGGACTCTGGGGCGAAGTGTTGAATAGTTTTAAATTAGGGGTGATGTATAGTCTCTTTCTGGAGGCCTTTAAGCTGGGGTCTTAGGGGGCGCTCGCAAAATCCCTAGGTCTGGTACCCCAAGGAAGCGCCGGTTTGGGGATCAAAAAAATGAAGCTGGTCGGCGTCCAGCGTCAGACTTAACTTTTGCCCTGGTTTCAGATTAGGCTGGGGGGGAAATCGAGCCTGGAGGCTCAGATTCGGCGCCGGCTCCGGGGAGAACAACACGATAGTCTCATTGCCTAACTGCTCCACAAGATTGACCAGGGTTCGAAAACCGCCCGCTTCCTCCGGCGCCGCTAAACGAAAATGCTCCGGGCGGATCCCCAACCAGACCTCTCCACCCTGGTAGGGCGATAGCCGAGAGCGCAAAGCGGGAGGCGGGACGAGGGTTAAACCGGGATGGGTCAGCTTGTCCGGCGTCTGGACTTTCATCGTCAGAAAATTCATCGGGGGCGAGCCGATAAACTCCGCCACAAAACGGTTAGCGGGATTTTGATAGAGTTCCAAAGGGGAAGCCAATTGTTGAAGGGTTCCCTGATTGAGCACGGCGATGCGGTCCCCCATGGTCATGGCTTCCGTTTGGTCGTGGGTCACGTAGAGGGTCGTCACCCCCAGTTGGCGCTGGAGTTGGACAATTTGGGCCCGGGTCTCGGCCCGGAGTTGGGCGTCCAAATTACTGAGGGGTTCGTCCATCAAAAAAACCTGGGGATTGCGGGCGATGGCCCGACCCAGCGCCACCCGTTGCTTTTGACCGCCGGAGAGTTGTTTGGGATAACGCTCTAAAAGGGAGTCGATTTGCAGGCGCTCCGCCACCTCCCGCACCCGTTGCTCCAGTTGCCGTTCCTGGGGGGAGCGGTAGCGGAGCGCCGGAGGGAAAAAACCGGTTAAACCCCGCAGAATCTCCCCCGGCGCGAGGGGACGGCCCCGGCGCCGCAGACCAAAAGCGATATTGTCCAGAACGGTGAGGTGGGGATAGAGGGCGTAGCTCTGGAAGACCATGGCGATGTCCCGGGCCTTGGGGGGGAGGGCGTTGACCAAGCGGCCGTCGATGTAAATATTGCCGGCGCTGAGGGTTTCTAAACCCGCCAATAGCCGTAGGAGAGTGCTTTTGCCGCAACCGGAGGGCCCCACCAGGACTAAAAATTCTCCGTCCCCTAGGGTCAGGTTAATATCCCGGAGCACGCTGATTTGAGGCTCTTCCCCCTTCGGCGCTCCCGAATTTCGGGACGGAAACTGCTTATAAACCTTTTCTAGGACAACCTCGGCCACGCTAATTACTCGCTCACCCTCGGGGCGCTGATTTCAGACCCCTAGTATAGTGCCCAGGGTCACTCCCCGGCGCTTTCCCAATCGGGGCAGGAGGAGTCTTCGACGCCGCTGGGGTGCATGGCGCAGACCAACAAATTGCCTTCGTAGACAAAGCCGTGGTAATGCCGGCACCCTTGGCAGACCGGTTGATGTTGGGCAGTGGCGGCCCGGTAGGGAACCAATCCGAAATGGGCGTCCGGCGGCGGCGTTGGCCCCGGCGGGCCCCAGAGGTCGCCCTCGCTCTCCTCCTGTAGCCAGGGACTAATCCACTCCCGCCAAAAGCCCCGCCACTCCGCGGCCAGTTCCGTTTCCAACTCCTCCGCGGTGACCGCTACGGCGGTCTCCAGATCCGCCCAGAGATTTTCCATTTCTTCCAGCGCCGCGGTCAAGCTTTTGAGGAGGGTCTCCGTCCAATCTTCCATGGTCTCGCTCTCCCCTAGCCTTCGCCCTTCATGCGACGGAGTTCCGCCTGTAGCGCCTCCACCTGTTGCCGCAGTTGATCCACCTTCGGCGCTTCCGGTTTGGGGGGAGCGGGTTCGTCCTCGAAGACAATTTCAATGCGTCGGGGCTCCTTGGGACTTTCTCCTTCGGCGCCGGGATGGGGCAGATTTTGGGCTTCCCGCACCAGGTCGTCCACATAGCGCCGGGCTTCTTCGAGGTTCATTTCCCCCCGTTCCACCAGTTCGTCCGCTAATTTTTGGGCCTGGACTCGTAATTCCTGCAAGTTAGCGCCGGCTTTTTCCGCCGCGTAGGAGGCAATGCCGACCCCAAGGTAAAGGGCTTTTTGCACAAGATCTCGCATGGTCGATTCAACAAAGGGGGAACTCATCCATCCAGTCTAAGGCCTAGGAGAGGAAATCGCGGAGGGGGCTTTCCAAACCGTCCCTAAAGCGCCTTCAAGTTAATTAAATTGGGCATAAAGGCGGTCATATAGTTCAAAAAACTATTATCCTGACGACTCTGGAGCCAGACTTGCCCTTCTCCCCAGAGTTGACAGAGGCGCCCCTTGCCCCCCAGATAATTGCCCTTGAGACTATCGGCGCAGAAGCCCTCTTCGTAACGGATTTGGTAACGCCGGGTTTCCTCGAAGGCCAAGATGTAATCGGGATTGAGCCACCAGCCCTCTTCCTGGGTCAGAGACAGATCCAAAAGGCCGCCGTAGGAGCTAAACCACACATCCCCTTCCCCGGTGAGTCGCAGGAGCGCGTTGCCGGAAGCGTTGAGAAAACGGGTCATATCCGCGAAACTAGGATCGATTTGGACGGTGGGTTTACAGGCCAGAAAGTGGGCGGATTGGAGAAAAATACCTTTACCGGGGGTTAGGTAATGGTGGTGAATATCTCCCGGTAGGGCCGGCGCTAGAATTAAATGACCGGGCTTGTCGTCGGCGGAAAATTGGTTGAGAAAAAGGACGTCGTAGCCGACTTCGTTTTTTAAATTTTGCAACAGCCCCCCCTGAAGGCGGGTCATCAGGGTGACGCTACTCTCTTTCGCCAGGAGAGCGGAGGCGTCCACTAAGACGCTTTTACCCGCCGTTAATTCTAGATCTAGAGTGCTGTAACGAGCGCCGTTGTCGATGACAAAGTTAAAGTCCCGTTTGCCCTGGGGATCGATTTTCTTATCCCGACTGTCTTTGAGATTGAGAATGAGACCGTCGGCGAAATCGTCCGGGAGAAGTTCTTCATCGTTCTCAGGCTGGGGCGGCGGCGAGGGATCGGTCATAACAGTTATCAGATTACAGTTATCAGGGAGCAGTTATCAATTCAGTTCTAGACGAATCATGGACAGGCTCCGGTTAGCGCCCCCCTTGGGAAGCTTCGGTGTACACAGATCTCGGGTAAAGACTTAGTTTTGGACTTTATCCCCCTTTGCAAGGGGGACTTTGAAGACTGTTTCCCCCCTTTCCAAGGGGGGTTAGGGGGGATTCTAACATTTGTGTATACACGGTAGCCTTGGGAAGGGGGGGATCGCCATGGGATTGCGTTCATCCCCATTTCAGCCTGCGATATCAAAATTTGACTGAAGTATAGGCTATGTCCGCAGTTTGAAACTCTGATCCCGCCGGTGGAGCTTGAAGTTTTCCGGCAGAGCGCCGTGTTCCAGCCTCCGGGCCATGGCTTTGGGGCGGTGGGTCTGGCAGTAGAGCAATCCTTCCCCTTTGAATTGACAAAAGACTCCGGCGCCGTTGGCCAATTGATTTTTGGGCAAAACTTTCGTTTTTAAGGTGTTTTCAAAGGCGACGATATGTTCGAGACTAACGGTGTATTCCCCCGCCACTTCCACGGGATAAATGCCCCCTAAACCGCTCACCAAAACGGCGCCGTCCCCCACCAGACTGAGCCAGGTGCTATTTTCAGTGCCAGCCTTGGCTTTAAAACTCTCAAAACCGACAAACAGCTCGATTTTGCCGTCGCAGGCGAGGTAGGAGCTATGACGAACAATGAATTTATATTTACTCATCTGGTATTGAGCGAGATTGCCCACCAACGCCGGCGCCAGATACAGGGTTCCCCCTTCCTCCCCGGCTTTGAAACTTTGTAGAAAGAGAGATTTAGACGGCGCTTGAAACATCTTGCCTTTGCCGCCTTCCCGACCCCTTCGCATAAAGGTGTTGATCTTAAAGTCTCCCCGAAGCGCCAGTAGAGCGCCGGCCTGCGCGACCAGTTCTTCCTTGGCGTCGAGCTGGGCCTGGGCGATGGTCTGGGGCTGGTTTGACAGGAGTTCGATGCGCATAGATTTAGGGCCAGTTGTCGGCGAGGGGCCGACGATTCGTTATGAGTTATCGGCGAGAATCAACGAAATTGGAGCCGCAGATAGCGGGCCATGCCGGAGCAACTACGGGACTGAAGATAGACGATACCGCCTCCCTGAAGTTGGCTGGCGACGCCTTCCCCGCTCTCGCTATTGCCGACTAGACCCTTGGGAAAGTTAGCCTTTAGTTTTAGTTTGCCGCTGTAGGCGACCAGGTGTCCCTGCTCAACCACGAGGCGTTGGTGAACCTGGCGCTGAATCAGTTGTCCGTAACTGCCGAGGAAGACCCGACCTTTGCCGGAAAGCTTGAGGGCGAAGAGTCCCTGACCCGCCAGCCAACTGGAAAAGCCCACCCATTGGAGATTCAGTTTAGCGCCGCTGGTGTGGGCGATATGGGCGCCGGGGACGAGGCAAATTCCGGTTTTGGTTAGATCCAGGCGGATAATATCCCCCGGTAAGGTTTTGCTGAGGACTAAGCTTAACGGCTCTTCCGTCGGGTTGTGGATTTGAGCGAAGGGGGGAAAATAGCCGCCGCAGAGACGATAGAGCAAGGCGGGGAACAGTCCCAACATCCGAGTTTTTTTCACCGCCAGTCCTTCGTCCAAACTGACCAGCGCCGCCAGGGCGATGGCGAGCTTTTCCCCCGGCTTGAGGGTAATGGCGAGGATAGAAAAATCAGGGCGAAAGCGAATTTTGTAGAGCATGGCGCCACCAAAGAGCCTCATCTTCTCTCATTTTGACCCAAGACCTGCCGTTATCCCCCCCTTGGGGTCAGATTGTCCCCCTACAGGGCGCCGAAAAAAAGCGAGACCGTTAAGCCCGCTACAGTCCGGGGAACCTTTGGGCTTACACTAGGGGGCAGTTTTGTCGGCGATCCCCATCGTTATCCCTGAACCTATGACGACCCTCCGCTCCCTCTTGGCGCCCCTCTCCGGTTTGATTAACCTGACCGAACATCCCGCTCTGGATCTACCGGTGACGGAGCTGTCCGCCAACTCCCACGCCTGCGGCCCCGGGAGTTTATTTTTGGGAATGCCGGGAACGCGGGTGGACGGGGGCGAGTTTTGGCCCGGCGCCCTTCAGGGGGGAGCCATCGCGGCGCTGGTGAGTCCCGAAGCCTTGGCGAAATGTCCGCCGACGGCGGGAGAATGCGTGATGGCGGCGCCGGATATGGCGGTGGCCTGCGCTCGAGTGGCGGCGGCCTTCTACGGGTATCCCACCCGGCGGTTAAAACTGGCGGGCGTTACCGGCACCAACGGCAAAACCACCACCACCCATTTAATCGAGTTTTTCCTGCAACAGAGCCAACGCCCGACGGCCTTGCTGGGAACCCTCTACAGCCGTTGGCCGGGGTTTCAGGAAACGGCGACCCACACCACCCCCTTCGCGGCGGATTTACAAAAACAACTGGCCCAGGCGCTGGCCGCGGGAAGCGAGTACGCCGTCATGGAAGTGAGTTCCCACGCCCTGGCCCAGGGACGGGTGAAGGAATGCGAATTTGCCTGCGCGGTCTTTACCAACCTGACTCAGGATCATCTAGACTTTCACGGCACCATGGAAGAGTATTTCGCCGCTAAGGCGCTCCTTTTTGAAGACCATTACCTCCAGGGGCGAGCCATCTTAAACCGAGAAGACCCCTACGGTCGGCGCTTGTGGGAACGGTTAGGCGCCGAGAAAGCTTGGAGCTACGGCGTTGGCGACCCGGAGGCGGATTTTTACACGGAAGATTTGACCTACGAACCCACGGGCGTTAAGGGAACCCTGGTCACCCCCGCCGGTAAATTTCCCTTTGCCTCTCCCCTGGTGGGGCAGTTTAATTTAGCCAATCTCTTAGCCGCCCTCGCCGCCGGGGTTCACTTCGGTCTCTCGGCGGAAGAAATGCTCGGCGCTTTGCCCCAGTTTCCCGGCGTGCCGGGCCGGATGGAGCGGGTGCGCGTCAGCGCCGACCAGGACATTAGCGTCATCGTCGATTACGCCCACACCCCCGACAGCCTCGAAAACGCCCTCAAGGCCGCCCGCCCCTTTATCCCCGGCCGCCTGATCTGCGTCTTTGGCTGCGGCGGCGACCGGGACCGGACCAAGCGCCCCCTGATGGGTAAAATCGGCGCTCAGTTGGCGGATCTGGCCGTGATCACCTCCGATAATCCCCGCACGGAAGATCCGGGGCAAATTTTGGGAGACGTCATCGCCGGCGTTCCCCCGGCCATCGATCCTTGGGTCATTAGCGACCGCTCCGAGGCCATCCACCGGGCCATCCGGGAAGCCAAACCGGGGGACGGCGTCCTCATCGCGGGCAAAGGCCACGAGGACTACCAAATTCTGGGCACAGAAAAAATTCATTTCGACGACCGGGAACAGGCCCGAGAGGCGCTGGCGCTCCGCCTTAGCCAACGGCTGTAGGGGGTTTACCCGAAGATCGGGACTGGCAATCTTAGCTAAGGCGTAAAGGGCGTCGTTCCAGTCCTGCCCACAGGTCTGGGTTAGGGGCTTCGTCTGGGACTGAATACGGTCTCCCCCCAACAAAAGGTTGCCGCCCCTACAGGCGCAATCGTAGAGGGTAAACAGGCGCTCGGCGTTTTTGTTTATCGTCTTCTAGAACTCGAAACTATTCTAGGGTCATTGGGGGTGCGGCCCAAAGGATCATCTCCTCCCCCACCACCGGATTCCGGGCCAAAAGTTTCCCCTGGGGGGTTTCCAATGTCAGTTGGGTAAAAGTCAAGCGCTGGGCCCTTTGCCAAAGCGCGTTGGCCAGCGCCGTTTGTTTAGCGGTGGGCAAATTGAGCCAATCGTCCTTGAGGATTAAGGTTAATCGGCGCCGGTCTAAATCCGGCTCGACTCGCACAATCAAATCCGGGGGGTAAGCCTGGGTAAGATCCGTCACCTCCTGTTGGACAAAGGCCAGCAAACTCTGCTCCGGCGTTAGGGGAGTCTCCGGGGGCGGCGCCAGTTCCACCCGTTGCGGTTCCCGCGGCGCTTCCAAAATGGACGGAACAGGAGAACTTTCTTCCGGGACAACCGGAACAACGGGAATCGCGGGAGCTTCCGTCGCCGTTTCCGGCGCTTCGGCCATTAGCTCGGCGCTGGGAGTATTGGAAACCCAAATGACCCCAGCCAGTAAAGACAGGATGATGACCCCTGAAACCAGCGCCGTTAACCCCCAATCGCTGAGTTTGGCGTTAACCCCGGAAGGTAACAGACGGCGCAGAAGCTTAAGCGCCCCTTGCCAGAGATTTTGCAAAGCCGGGTAGGGCGGCAAGAGCCGGTCAAGCCCTTGTCTATCCTCCGCCGTCATCTCCAGGGTTTCTAGGGGATCGGGGTAAGCCTGACACAGTAACTCCGCCTGGGCGGCCCACTGACTCAGCGCCGGACTGGGGTCTTCGCTTTCAGCGTCCTGGAGGGTCGCCGCTAGGCGCTCCAACTGCTGGGCCGTGTGTTGGAGTTGTTGAATCAACTCCTGTCGGTTGGGCCGTTGTAACTCGGTCATAGTGGCATTTGGGTAAAAACAATATGTAGGGTTGCCCTTCGGCTACGCTCAGGGCGCGAAAAGTAATCCAGAGTTGTTTTTCAGCCTTTCGATACGGCTCACGGGACACTATGCTCAGGGCGCGAGGGATGAGCGTAGCCGCTTCGCACTGAGCCTGCCGAAGTGAAGCCCGTATCTCAGTCGCCTGAATGAGACTATAACGATTACCTGATAACTGATAACTGTCATCTGATATCTGAAATGAGTTGAGCCACAGCGCCGGAGAGATCGGACTGTTTCACTAGGGATTCCCCCACCAGGATCGCCTTAGCTCCAGCTTCCGCGACCGTCGCCACATCGGCGGGGGTATGAATGCCCGACTCGCTCACCACCGTAATCCGGCGCTCTCCTAGAGCGGCGCCGCGTTGGGCTAATAGGGAGGTTGTGGTCTCTAAATTCACCTCAAAGGTTTCCAGATTCCGGTTATTAATGCCCACCAGTTCTACCCCCTCCAGCGCTAAGACCCGGTCTAATTCTTCTAGGGTATGGACTTCAATCAGCGCCGTCAGGCCGAGGGCGCGGCTAATTTTCAGAAAATAGCGCAAATCCTGATCGCTTAAAATGGCCGCGATTAACAGCGCCGCGTCGGCGCCCTGACCCCGGGCCAGATAGAGTTGGTAGGGGTAAATAATAAAATCCTTACAGAGGAGGGGAACCGAGGTCGCCTGACGAACCAGCGCCAAATTCTCGAAACTCCCCTGAAAAAACTTTTCGTCCGTGAGCACCGAAATACAAGCGGCGCCGCCCTGTTCGTAGGCCTGAGCGATGGCGACGGGGTCGAAATCGGCCCGAATCACGCCCTTGCTGGGGGACGCCTTTTTCACCTCCGCGATCAGCGCCGGTTGTTGGGGACTCTCCCTGAGCGCGGCGAGGAAATCCCGAGGAGGCGGCAGATCCCGGACTTTTTTTTGCAACTCCAATAACGGCAGAACCTCCCGGCGCTGTTCCACCTCCGTTTCTTTATGCCAGACAATTTCTTCGAGAATATGGCGGGGCCGGGCCTCCGGGTGGGGCGTCTGGTAGCGCAGAGACTCGACCTTAACGGGGGGATTGGGGGGACGGCGACGAATTTCCATCGGAGAGGGATCTGGGGAAAACCCTATTTTGTCATACTCCGCTGACGGATCTGTCAATCCCCCTTTGTAAGGGGAACTTTGAGAAGTTTTCCCCCCTTTCCAAGGGGGGTTAGGGGGGATCAAACCTAGACAAAACCCATCACCTGGGCGATGGCGCCCAACTCTGGCTTGACTCCGGCTTTTAATTGGTTGCCGCTATTGTTTACCGCGCAGTCGGGATCTTTCAAACCGTTCCCCGTGAGGACGCAGACCACTTGAGATCCTTCAGGCACCTGATCTTTCACTTTTAATAACCCCGCCACAGAGGCGGCGCTGGCGGGTTCGCAGAACACGCCCTCCTGGGAGGCTAAGAAACGGTAAGCCGCCAGAATTTCGGCGTCGGTGACGGCGCGGAATTCCCCATTGCTATCCTTCGACGCCGCCCAGGCCTTATCCCAGTTAGCCGGGTTGCCAATACGGATGGCCGTGGCGATAGTTTCCGGGTTGGGCACCGGTTGCCCCGCTAAAAACGGCGCGGCGCCGGCGGCTTGAAAGCCCATCATCCGGGGGAGTTTTTGGCTCTTGCCCGCTTCCTTATACTGACAAAAGCCCCGCCAATAGGCGCTGATGTTGCCGGCGTTGCCCACGGGAATACAAAGCCAGTCCGGCGCTTCCCGGAGCACGTCCACAATCTCAAAGGCGGCGGTTTTTTGCCCCTCTAAACGGTAGGGGTTAACGGAATTGACCAAAGTGACGGGATACTCCGCCGAGAGTTGGCGCACCGCCGTTAAGGCGTCGTCAAAATTGCCCTCAATGGCGATGACTTCGGCGCCGTAGATGAGCGCCTGCCCCAATTTCCCCAGCGCCACATAGCCGTCGGGAATAATCACAAAGGCCCGCAGTCCCGCCCGGCGAGCGTAGGCCGCGGCCGCCGCGGAGGTGTTCCCCGTGCTGGCGCAGATCACCGCTTCGGCGCCGGCCTCTTTGGCTTTAGACAGCGCCAGGGTCATGCCCCGGTCTTTGAAACTGCCGGTGGGATTCAGCCCGTCATATTTTAAATAAACTTGAACGCTTCTACCGATTTCCTTGGCCAGCGCCGGCGCCGGAATTAGGGGCGTGTTCCCCTCCAGTAGCGTCACCACCGGGGTCTCCTCCGTCACCGGCAAGTAGGGGCGATAGGTTTCGATCAACCCCCGCCAGGGGCAGGCGACGGACTGAGGACAAAGGAGAGGAGAAGGGGTCATAGGTTAAAAAAATACAGATTCCTTGGGGCGACAAGGGTTCAGATCCTTATTTTACCGATAGTTGGCGCCGTCCCCAGGCGTTCGGTAAGGAAGCGGTTAAACCTGGGTTAATGAATCGGTGTTGTCAAAAGCGGGGAAAGCGGTTGACTATAATAACATTGAGTCCACAGCGCCGTCTTGTCCGCCGTGAGTTTATCCCAGCAGATTCAACATCCCGAGCGCAGTTACTTCGAGCGCTCCCTCAAGCGCCTGGAGCAGGATGTCTTGCGGATGGGCACCCTCGTGGAAGAGTCCTTTCGTCTCAGCCATCAGGCGCTTTTTGAAAATCAACTGGATTGCGCCCCCAAAATCCTCCTTCTGGATAAACAAATTGATCAGTTTTATCGACAGATTGAGCAGGAATGCTCGACCTTTTTAACCCTTCAGGCGCCGGTGGCCCAAGATTTGCGGTTGCTCAGCGCCTTTATGCAGTTGGTGCGAGATCTGGAGCGCATCGGCGACTACGCCAAGGATTTAGGAGAAGTCGCTCTAAAACTAACGCCCTACCCGCCTCGGGATTGTATGCCGGAAATCGCCGCTATGTCCCGCCACGCTCAGCATATGTTGGCCACGAGCCTAGAGGCGCTGGTGGAGTTAGACCGCCACGCGGGGGAAACCGTCAAGCGCCTCGACGATACGGTGGACGAAGCTTACGAGCGTATTTACCATGATCTCGCCCAGCAACGGGACGTTAAGGGGGTGGTGGAACCTATTGTCCTGCTGGTCTTGGTTCTGCGTTACCTGGAAAGAATGGCGGACCACGCCACTAATATCGCCCAGCGGGTCTCCTACATTGTCACCGGCAAACGAGGTTAATACAGATATCAGATATCAGTTATCAGTTACCAGACCTTTTGTGCCAGCAATTGAGTCTGGTTTAATTCCCCCCCCCTGATCCTACGGTGCGCACAGATCTCGGTTAAAGACTCAGTTTTATGCTCTATCCCCCTTTGCAAGCGGGACTTTGAAGGCCCGTTCCCCCCTTGGAAAGGGGGGTTAGGGGGGATTCTGACACTTATGTATATAAGGTAGTTCCCTGGTCGGGGTGGCAGGCGTAGCCTGACGGGGGGTTAACGCCGGAATCAAGGACTGCCCTTCGGCTACGCTCAGGGCGCAAAGGGTAGCCAGAGCCCGACTTTCCCGGAACGCCTCAGATCCTTTAGAATTGTCAAATAACTTTACGTTACGCAACAAATCTTAAAGTATTTAAGATCTTTTTTTAAATTAATTTTTGCCCCGTTCCTCCTGTGATCCCCCTTCTTTCCGCTTTTCTGACCCCGGCCCGCCATCTTCCACCCCCTAATCTCTTCAACGTCTTAACCCTGACTCGCCAGCAGAAGGAGCGCTGGGGGCTGGCGGCGCTGGCGGTGTTTTTAGTGTCGGCGCCGGTGTTTGTTCAGGCTCCGCTAGTGCGGGCCTGGCCTTGGCTGAGTTTGGCGCTGACCCCTCTTTGGGTCGCTTTGGCTTTAACCTTGAGACGACGCCCCGCCCAAGCCATCTGGGGCGATCTACTGCTGGGCTTTAGCTGGTGTTGGTTGGCGGGATCGGTCTATTGGGGCTGGTTTCGTTGGGAGCCGTTTTACCATTTGCCCCTAGAATCCGTGGGTCTGCCGGCGGCGCTGTGGGGGATCAGTCGGCGCCGGGGGTTGATTGGACATTATTTTTACCTAGGCTCTCTTTTGGGAACCGCCGTGACGGACGGCTATTTTTACTTAACCGGTCTCATGGAGTCTTGGCGCCGGTTAATGGTCATCGAGCCGGCTTTGGCCGGCTCCGTATTTCATCAGGCCCTAGGACAGATGCAAACCCCCTGGGGAATCGGTTGGGCGATGCTCCTCGCGCTATTACTATGGGGATTAGGCGTCTGGGCCCTGCGCCGGCCCGCCCATCCTTGGCAGGCCTTTGGCGGCGCTGTTTTAAGTACAATTGTAGTGGATTGTTTATTTTGGCTTGCGGCAATTTTGTCCTAACCCCTCAGCTGTGGAAACTCCCCAACCCCAGACCTATCTTGTCCTGAGCGTCGTCGGAGAACCCCGCCAGTTTTCGTTGGACGCCAAGTCCTACTGGACGGTGGGGCGCAATCAGGAAAACGACATCGTGATCACCGATCACTGTATTTCCCGCAACCACGCTATTTTACAGGGGACGGACACCGGGGAGTTTTTACTGATCGATTTGGGCAGTCGGAACGGGACGTTTGTCAACGGGCGCCGGGTGAGCGTGCCGGTGACTCTGCGCCACGAGGATGAGATTACCTTCGGCAAAACCCAGGCGGGCTATTATCGCCCTAGGGAAGCGGGAACGGAAGCGCCGCCCCGGAAACGGGAGCGAGACACCCAAACCAGCGTTATTCACGAGCGCCGCCTGATGACGGTGATGGTGGCGGATATGCGTAATTTCACAGGTTTAGCCCGGCAGGTTAAGGAAGAAGACCTCTCGGCGCTGATTGGCAACTGGTTCCGAGAAGCGGGGCAAATCCTGCGGGAAGCGGGCAGTTGGGTGGATAAATATATTGGCGACGCCGTGATGGCGCTTTGGTTTCACGGCGAGAACAGCGCCACTCCCGAAGAAATGCTCCGTATTTTTGAAGCGATTAACGGTCTCAACCGCATGACCCAAATCATGTCGGACTACTACCCGTTGCCCTTTCCCCTGCGGATTGGGGTAGGGTTAAACACTGGCTACGCTATGGTGGGCAACACCGGGAGCGGCGACCACCCGGACTATACCGCCATCGGCGATACCGTGAACGCCGCCTTTCGGCTGGAATCCGCGACCAAACAAGCGGGCTTTGATTTGGCGCTCGGGGAGAAAACCTACAGCTATCTGCCCTTGGCTCGGGATCTGGAAAAATATTTCCAGCTTTATCATCTGGACTTAAAGGGCTACGAAGAACCCATGCCCGCCTACGGTTTGACGTTTCAGCAACTGGAGCAGTTTATTCAGGCGAATTTGGCCAGCGAGACCCTCAGCGACGAACAGGAAGGCTAAAAGAAACTACGACAATCCGTCAAACTTTAGTGTAAGATCAGCATTGTCCCTAGATCCCTAGGGCCAGGTTCCAGGGCGGGAAAATCCCTCTTAGTCGCCCCCTAATCGCTTTTCAGGTCTAACACTATGGCTAAACAACTTGGACTTCTGCTGGCGGGCCTCTGCCTCGTCGTTTCCAGCTTTTTCCTCTCCGTTAACCCCGCCGCCGCCGAAACGGTGAAAATTAAAATGGGTTCCGACGCCGGCGCCCTGCAATTCGATCCCGCCACCGTCACCATCAAAGCGGGGGACACCGTCCAGTGGGTCAACAACAAACTCTCTCCCCATAACGTGGTGGTGGAAGGTAGCGACGCCCTTTCCCACAAAGCCCTACTCTTTTCCCCCGGCGAATCCTTTGAATCCACCTTCACCGAACCCGGCGAATATAGCTACTACTGCGAACCCCATCGCGGCGCCGGTATGGTGGGCAAAGTCGTCGTTCAATAGTTAGCGTCCTTGATCTGAATTGAAATAATCCTTGACTATTCTGGGAAAAATTCAGACCCCAGCTCCCTTCAGTTTGTCCCTCTCAGGGAGAAAACAGGGAGCTTTTTGGCGCCAGCTCCCTGTTTGCCGACCGTCGCTAGTCCCTCTTTAAAAAGACGGCGCCGGGGAGCAAAGTCCGATAAACTAATTGGGTTAACCCGCCTTGTTGGGATAACGCCTCAACGCTTAACCTCGATTACGTTTAACCTTAATATGGACGACGCTCAAACCAACCTCCTGCTCAAGCGCCCCGTGGCCCTCAAGGTGATTGTCACCGCCCGCTGGAAAGAGGAAATGCAACAGCAACTTCAGGCCCAGATTAACCAAATGGACGCTCAGGTTCAGCAGTTAGACCTCCAGGGGCAACGAGCCATCATGGAGATCCAGAAACAAAGCCTTGTGCCCCTGCCTCCCAGCGTCAGTCAGCAAATCGAAAATATTCAAATACAGGTCAATCAGCAAAAAAGCGAGATTTTGGAGCAAAAAAATCAGGCGCTCCAACAAATGCAACAGGTGCAACTGCTGGATCTGGAGCAGGAAGTGGTGCAGGGACAGATGGAGAGCTTCTTCCGGCTGGAAAAAGGCGATAACCTGATCCAAAAACTGAATGTGGAAATCGTCATGCGGGACGGCGTGGTGGTGGATATCCGGGGGGATGTCTAGGTATGGCGGTCGCGCCTTTCCCCGTCGCTATCGTTTTGGGAACTCGACCGGAGGCCATTAAGCTGGCGCCGGTGATCCAAGCCTTCCAGCGCCGACCGGAGACGTTTTTAACCCAGGTGGTCTTAACGGGTCAACATCGGGAGATGGTGGCCCAGGTAATGGATCTCTTTGGTTTAACAGCGGACGCGGATCTGGAAATTATGCGCTCCCGCCAGACCCTAACGGAGATCACCGCCCGCAGTTTAGGGGGGTTAGAGGAACTCTTCGCCAAACTGGCGCCGAAACTGGTCATTGTCCAGGGCGACACCACCACGGCCTTCGCGGCGGCGCTGGCGGCCTTTTACCAACAGATCCCGGTGGGTCACGTGGAGGCGGGTCTGAGAACGGATAACCTTTTAAACCCCTTCCCGGAGGAAGCCAACCGGCGCTTGATTTCCCAACTGGCCCAACTGCATTTTGCGCCCACCCCTTTGGCGCTGGAAAATTTGGCCCGCTCCGGGGTGACGGGGCAGTGTTTCCTCACGGGCAACACCGTCATTGACGCCCTCCTAACGGTGGCGGGGCAAAAGCCCCCCTGTCCTGTTCCCGGTTTGGATTGGGAAGCGAAAAAAGTCCTCTTGGCCACGGTGCACCGTCGGGAAAACTGGGGAGCGCCGTTAGCGGATATTATTACCAGTTTTGAACGAATTCTGGCGGAGTTTCCTGAGACGGCGCTCTTACTGCCCCTTCACCGCAACCCGACGGTGCGGGAGCCGATCCAGACCCGGTTGGGGGATCATCCCCAGGTTTTTTTAACAGAACCCCTAGACTACGCCCAACTGGTCGGCGCCGTTCAACGTTGTTACCTCTTGCTCACGGACTCCGGCGGTCTTCAGGAAGAAGCGCCGAGTTTGGGGAAACCGGTTTTAGTTCTGCGGGAAACCACGGAGCGGCCGGAGGCGGCGATGGCGGGGACGGCGAAATTGGTGGGCACCAACCCGGAAACCGTGGTCTCGGCGGCCCGAGAACTACTTCAGAATCCCCTAGCCTACGACGCCATGGCCAACGCGATTAATCCCTTTGGGGACGGAACCGCCAGCGCCCAAATTGTCCAGATCGTCGAGGATTTTTGCCGGGTTCATGGCTGAGACCACGTTTACCCTCTCTCTGCCCCATCCCGAAGCGGCGCTGGCCCTAGCGGGGAGCGGCGAAGATAACCTCAAATATTTAGCCAACCATACCGGCGTCCGAGTTATCCTCCGGGGGCAGGATTTGCTCTTGACCGGGGAAGCCAAGGCGCTGGAGCGGGCCCGGCAAATTTTGGGTCTCCTGGAACCCCAGTGGAGTCAGGGCAAGGCGCTCCACCGACCGGATTTCCTAACCGCCTTTCAGGCGCTGGACACGGGCCGGACGGAGGAATACCAAACTCTGCAAAAAAATGTCCTAGCCCGCACCCGTCGGGGGGAAAGCATCCGGGCCAAAACCTTCCGCCAGCGCCAGTATGTCAAGGCCATCCAAAGCCACGACATTACCTTTTGCATTGGGCCCGCGGGCACCGGTAAAACCTTCCTCGCCGCGGTTCTGGCCGTTCAGGCGCTGTTAAATAACGACTGCGAGCGCATTATCCTCACCCGACCGGCGGTGGAGGCGGGGGAAAAACTCGGATTTCTGCCGGGAGACCTGCAACAAAAGGTCAATCCTTTTTTACGCCCCCTCTACGACGCCCTCTACGAATTTATCGACGCCGAAAAAATCCCCGACCTCATGGAGCGGGGCAAAATCGAAGTGGCGCCTCTGGCCTATATGCGGGGTCGCACCCTCAGCAACGCCTTCATCATCGTTGACGAAGCCCAAAACACCACCCCCGCCCAACTGAAAATGGTGCTGACCCGTCTGGGGTTCGGCTCCAAAATGGTGGTCACCGGCGATGTCACTCAAACGGATTTGCCCAGTCATCAGACATCCGGTTTAGTGGCGGCCCAAAATATTCTTAAAGGCGTGGAGGGGATCGCCTTTTGCGCCCTGGGACAGGCCGATGTTGTTCGTCATCCTTTGGTACAGCGCATCGTGGAAGCCTACGAACGTCAGTCCCAGTGAAGTCCCCGCCCTAGGGGATATGTCGATTTGTAAAAAGAATATTAAGACAACCTAAAGAAAATAAAGGGGCGGGGATCAGTAAAATCCTTATGGAATCAGGGCTAGAACCGATTTTAGCCGTTTTGGGCATGGTGCAGAATGGAGACAACTGTTAAATCAGCCCCCTTTTTAGATTCGCTTTTGAGAGACCCCGATGAAAACGGCAAATTTTTTAACATCCTCCTGCCGGTACTGCCGCTACTACCAAGCGGAGGGCCGTAGAGGGGGAATGTGTCATCAATTGAATGTGCCGGTGCAGGCGGAGTGGTCGGCCTGCGCCCTAGCGGCCCGCCCCTTCGGCAACGCCTGGGAAAGCCTGGAGGAAGTGGTGCGCCTGGAGCAAACCTTAGCCCTCAACTACGACGGCGAAAGAGCCGGCGAAGCGGCGCCCACCGTCGAGCACCCCTGGTCCAAGGTTTAGACTTGATCATTATCCGTCCTAGCTATGCTCTCCCCCGGCCCCCCAGACACTCTCTATCAAGACGATTATGCGCTGTGG
The DNA here is from genome assembly GCA_016471375.1 of Cyanobacteria bacterium RI_101. Lineage (GTDB taxonomy): Bacteria > Cyanobacteriota > Cyanobacteriia > Cyanobacteriales > Microcystaceae > Synechocystis. Next base: position 44,595 of record WGLZ01000090.1, on the reverse strand, counting down.
TTGGAAAAAACGATTCACAGCCTTCAGCGCCGGGATTTTGGCGAGTTAGACCTTGATCAGTTGATAGAGGAATTAGAAGATTTGGGTAGAGAGCAAAAAAATGCCGTCGTTAGTCTTCTAGACCAGATTATTCGCCATCTGTTACTGCTCGACTACTGGCAAGCAGAGGTGGCTAGAAATAAAATCCACTGGCAAGGGGAAGTTTATAATTTTCGTGTTCAGCTTGCGGATCGATTGACCCAAACCCTGTACAACTATTTGGCCTTGGCGCTAGACGATATTTACCGGCGCTCGTTGAAAGCGGTTCAGATTAAAACCGACCGCCAAGTTTCCTTTCCCCAGACCTGTCCCTATACTTTAGACCAGTTATTAGATATTGATTGGTTGCCGGAAGGCGGAGCGCTGTTCCCTAACCAGCGCTAGGATAGCGAGGGATAATCCTGAAACTCCAGCGCCGCCCCCTAGGCGGTTATTTTTTGGGAGAGAGCATCATCATCATATTGCGGCCCTCCCGTTTCGGCGCTTGTTGGATTTCCGCGACGTCCTGAAGGTCGTTGGACATGCGCTGGAGCAGTTCTTCCGCCAGGTGGGAGTGCTGAATTTCCCGTCCCCGGAAGGTGATGGTGGCTTTGACTTTATCCCCGGCTTTGAGAAAACGCTGGGCTTGGCTGACTCGCACTTGATAGTCGTGCTCGTCGATTTTGTAGCGCATCTTCACTTCTTTGACGTCCGCCGTATGTTGTTTCTTCTTGGCCTCTCGGGCTTTCTTTTCCTGCTCAAACTTGTATTTTCCGTAGTCCATGATCCGACAGACCGGCGGCTCCGCCGTTTCGCTGACCAGAACGAGGTCTAGCTCTTGCTCGTCGGCGATTTTCCGGGCTTCGTCCGGGGTGAGAATCCCTAATTGAGCGCCGTCGTTGTCAATGACGCGAATTTCGGGAAAGCGGATTCTTTCGTTAATTTTGGGGAGATCCCGTTGGGGTCGGCGTTTATCGATCACAGGTGATTTGGGTTTCGAGGAAGGAATAATGATTGAGGGGAATGTAGGGTGAATAGAGAACGGAGACAATTACCGCCCATTGTACCGAAACCTTTAGAAAATTTGGCCCCGGCGCCGCCTCAATTTTAGCAGACCCTTGGATGACGCTTTAACCCAAGGATTCAGGATGGGAGACCCGATGTCGGCTCAGTCGCAGACTCAGGAGGATCACGGGCAAAAGACCGACCCCCATAATGGCCAGCGCCGGCGCCGCCGCCTCCGTTAGGCGCTCGTCGGAGGCGTATTGATAAACCCGCACGGCGAGGGTGTCGAAGTTAAAGGGACGAATCACTAGAGTGGCGGGCAGTTCCTTCATCACGTCCACAAAGACCAACATGGCCGCGGTCAAGAGTCCGCCGGTGAGTAGGGGTAGATGAACTCGCCCCAGAACCGCTAGGGGAGACCGTCCCAAACTACGGGCCGCGTCGTCCAGACTGGGTTTAATTTTCAGCAAACTGCTATCGACGGCGCCGAAGGCCACGGCCAGAAAGCGAACCAGGTAGGCGTAAACCAGCAGGATCAGGGTGCCGCTGAGGAGCAAACCGGTGGAAATTTGGAATTGGGCCCGCATCCACTGGTCGAGGGCGTTGTCAAATTGCCCCGCCGGAATCAGAATCCCCACGGCGATGACGGAACCCGGTAGGGCGTAGCCGCTGGCGGCCAGTCTGGTCAGCGCCGTTAATAGGGGTTGGGCCAGAAGGCGCTTGCCGTAGGCGAGAAAAACCGCCAAGACGACGGCTAACAGCGCCGAGAGGCTGGCTAGCAGTAAGCTATTTTGGGCGAGAGTCAAGAAATTATTGTTCTCCACTTCCTGGGCGTAGGCCAGGGTCAGGTAGAGGAGGTAGAGCAGGGGAATCAAAAACCCGAACAGGAGGGGCAGAAAACAAGCCAACGCCGCCAGGATTCCGCGCCAGCCCCGCAGAGGATAACGATTGACAAATTGGGATGGGCGGGGGTTTTGGTAATAGCGGCTTTGGCGCCGGGCGTAGAGTTCTAAAAAAACGAGGGCGAGGATAAAAACCATTAAACCGGCGGCCAATTGAGCGGCGCCTTGGCGTTCCCCCATGCCAAACCAGGTGTTGTAAATGCCGGTGGTGAAGGTGTTGACCCCAAAATATTGAACGGTGCCAAAATCGTTCAGGGTCTCCATCAGCGCCAGCGCCAAACCCGCCGCGATGGCGGGACGGGCTAGGGGCAGGGCCACTCGCCAAAAACTCTGCCAAGGAGAACAGCCAAGGGAGCGACTGGCCTCCAGCGCGACGACGCCCTGGTCCTTAAAGGCGGAACGGGCCAGTAAGTAGACGTAGGGGTAGAGGGTGACGATAAACATCCCCAACGCCCCCCAGAGGTTGCGGATATCGGGAAACCAGTAATCCTCCACGGATTGCCACTGGAAAATTTCTCTCAAAAGACTTTGGACAGGGCCGTAATAGTCTAAAAAGCTGGTGTAGGCGTAGCCCACCAGATAGGCCGGCGCCGCCAGGGGCGTCAACAGCGCCCAATCCCAGAGTCGGCGCCCCGGAAAGTCGCAGACCGCCGCGAGCCAACCGGCGCCGACGCCCAAAATCAGAACGCCGAGACCGACGCCGGTCATCAACAGGAGAGAATTGCGGGTATAGTCCCCCAACTGCGGTAAAAGCGTTTCCCAAACCGTTCTTTGGTCGGAAAAGAGGCTGGCGCCGACGTAGAAAACCGGCAGGCAGATCAGGAGGGCGGTTATGACCAATCCGGCGCCCCAAATCAGAGCCGGGGTTGAGAGTTTGCTGGCAAAGGAGGGAATTGGGGATTTAATGCGGGAAATCATGGATAAATCTTAACGCCTTGTTAAGGTTGCAAAAATCATTAATCGAGCTTATTACCCGGATTATCAGAGAACCGGTTGTCATTTGACTAGGACTGGGCTAGGATGGGAAAAGTTAAGATTTGTAAAAATATTTACAAACTTCTTGACAAAATCATTTTAGCTTGGTAAAAGCAAATTTTTTTAAGTCCTCAGGTTATGCCTAGGGGTCAACACCCCCAGTCTTGATCTCCCCGGAGTCTAGGTTTAATGCTCTAGCTCTCTTGGTTCCGCAAGGGAAAATTGACGCCAATTTTCCCCCCAACGCTCCCGCCAGCCGATCTCAAAGCAACCGATGACTTCATCCTCCCTTCTCGCTCCCGAAGCGCCTCCCAACGCCCTTGCTTTCCTCCGGCGCCGTCTGACGGAAATTCTTCAAGGTCGATTGAAAGTCTTTTTGCCCGCCCCCTGGGCTTCCTCTGGCTTAAAGGTTTTGAGCCTCTGGCAAAACCGTTTCCCGACTTCCGCGAAGGATTGGGCGCGAACGGAAACGTTTGAGTCGCCCCTGCTTGACCTAGATTTGGCGACGGAGTTGGCCGCGGCGCTAGCGACGGACTCTTTGACCTTAGCCTATCAACCCCAGATTGATCTGCGAACGGGGCGCTTAGGGGGGGTCGAGGCCCTAGTCCGCTGGAATCATCCCCAACAGGGCGTCATTTCCCCGGCGGAGTTTATTCCCCTAGCCGAAGCAACCGGATTGATTGTCCCCCTCGGCGACTGGGTTCTTCGGGAGAGTTGTCGCCAGTATCGGCGCTGGTTGAACGCCGGGGTGGCGCCCTTTAAGCTATCGGTCAATATTTCCCCTCGACAATTGGAGGAGCCGGATCTGGGGGAGCGCCTGCAAGCCATTTTAGTGGAAACAGGCGTGGCGCCCGAGGCCTTGACCCTAGAAATCACGGAAAGCTGTATGTTAGACGAGCCGCAAACGGTGATCGCCCACCTGACGGCTCTGCGGCGCCTAGGGGTTCAAATCGCCATCGACGATTTCGGCGTCGGTTATTCGTCCTTAGCTTTTCTCAAGGATTTGCCGGTTAATCTCCTCAAGCTGGATAAAGCCTTTTTAGACGGCGCCACCCCCGGCTCCAAAAATCAAGTTATTTTGGCCGGCATTATCGAATTGGGTCACCGTCTCCAGTTGCGCCTAGTGGCGGAAGGGATCGAGAACGGCGAGCAATTAGCCCTGCTGAAAAAGCTCCATTGCGACGTGGGTCAAGGCTACTTATTAAGTCCTCCCCTCTCTTCCCAAGACATGACTCGCCACTTTCGCCAGCCCCAAGCAAATCCCTTACAGTTCAGTCATTCCCGATTGTTAGTCTCGGCCGGCGCCGCGGTTTCTCCGTAAGTTTGAAAGACTAAATATTGCTCTCCCCAACAGACGACCCTTATCCCCCGACAGCCATGACCGACCTTCCTCTCGCCCCGGATTTCGCCCTCAACTCTTCCAGAGGCCAGGCCGTTCCCGCCTCTCTTCTTAACGCCTTGGTTAACCGGCAAGCCACAGGACGGCTCACCATCCAAAATCCCTTTGACGAATTTGTCAACTGGCAAGTTTATCTGGGTAATGGTCGCATTCATTTCGCCAACAGCGCCAACGGCTCCGTCGAACGCCTCAACTACCTCATCGGCAGCGCCCTCAACCGTCGCCGGGTGACGATTCCCGAGCACTTGAGCAACGACTATCAATATATTTGCGAACTCTGGAAAAACGACGTTTTTTCTTTCCAACAGACCCGCTCGATTTTGAACCAAGCCACCCAGGAAGCCCTGGTGCAAATTCTTTCCCTACCGAAAAGTCAGTACGCTTTTAGTCCCAACGACGGACTAGACCATATTTTCCTAAATCTAGATTTGGCTAAAATCGTCAGCCCCATCAAACACAAAATTCGCTACTGGTGGAATCTTCGCTCCGATATTAATTCCCCCTTCCAGCGCCCCCTGGTGGAAAATTGGACAAAGTTGAATCAAGCCGTCTCTAAAACCCAACTCTACGGGCAACATTGGTTTAAGCGCTTTCATACCAGCTTGCAAGACCTCGATTGTCTTTATCAAATCGCCGGTAAAACGGAGATGAGCACCCTCCAGTTGGCGCTGTTGCTCCGTCCCCTGATTAAAACCGGGGAAATTAAAATGCTCCCCTATCAAGATATTCAGGTGGATCACCGTCCCGTCGTCGCCTACGTCGATCATCTCAGCGCCAATCAGCGGATGGTGGGCTACGCTCTTAATCAAGGCGGTTTCCGCGCCTTGGCGCTGGAAGATCCCTTTAAGGCCCTAGCGGCGCTGTTAAATCAGCAACCGAACCTGATTCTAATTAACACGGATCTACCGGAAATGAACGGTTATCAGCTTTGCGCCCTCTGTCGTAAATCTAAGCAGTTTAAAGAAACGCCCATTTTATTGATGGGAGATAAGGATAACCTGACCGCTAAAATTCGCTCCAAACTCTCCGGCGCTTCCGGTTTTATCTCCCAACCCTTCCTGCCTCAGGAGTTGCTCCAAACCCTACGTCTTCATTTGCCCCAAACGACTCGCCATTCGGCGCCCTACGGTCGGCTTTCCCTCGCCGCGGCCTAGGGTTCAGATATCAGTTAACAGATATCAGATATCAGTGAGCAGTCAACAGTTAACAGTAAGCAGTTAACGTCTATCGATTAAGGCCATGAAACCGTCTCAGCCCTACCAGCCTCTTTTGTTGCGGCTTCTCCACGGTTTTACCGGGTTATTCCTCTTGGCGGCCATGGTGACGGCGCTGTGGACTTACGATACCTACGACGGTCGCTGGGGTCGCCTTTTTCTGCCGGTCTATCGGGAGATTGAGGGTATTCACGGGACGTTCGGTCTCTGGACGTTGTTAATTTTTCCGGGTTTTGTCCTCTACGCCTTTCATCGGGGCCGGCGCCGTTTACTTCAGCCGGATAGCCTGGGGAAATTGACCCAAGTGGGCCGGCCGATTTGGTGGTACACGTTAAATCGTTTGACCAACACTTCGGCGCTGGCGGCCTTAACCTTCGCTCTTTTTAGCGGCAAGATGATGGACGAAGATTGGTTACCGGATGGAAACTTAACTGAAGGTTGGTACTACGCCCATTTACTCTCCTGGGCGCTGATGGCGGCGGCGCTGGCCCTGCACTTGTTAATTAACGCTAAGGTCGGCGGCGCGCCCTTGTTGTTATCCATGCTCAATTTCCGCTTTCGAGCGCAAGATAGCCCGGCGCTGTGGCTCGCCCATTGTTCTCAACTCTGGTCTGAGCGGCGCCGGGGAACTTGGAAAAACCCGTTTCAATTCTCGACGGCGCTGGGGGCGCTGGAACTGGGGATTTTCATCAGTTTGATTTTGGCTTGGGTCATCCCTCTGATAAAGGACTTTTAATTATTCAGCGCCGCGTGGGTATAGCAGTTTTTGGGACAAACCCTGGCGCAAGCCTGACAGCCAATACAGTTATCAAGATTCAGGATGGTCATAATTTTACGCTCAAATTCGGCGTCTTCGTCCTCCTCTAGATCGACAAACTCGCCCTCTTCGTCCAACGCCTGAAGCAGTAAAACATCCTGACCGCAGACCTTGAAACAGCGCCCGCAACCAATGCAAATATCTTGATCTATTGCCTGCACAAATTGGGGAGTCCAGGCTTTTTGTCCGAAGGTTAAACCAGTTAGGGTAGCCATGATTTGAATTTCCTCTGAAAATAAATAGTTAAAACCGATAAAAAATCGGGGTTACACTAGATAAGCTTCTTGATGGGTGCGAATTGTGCAGTCGGAACGGGGATAGGCCACACAGAGCAGAACAAAACCTTTAGCGATTTGCTCGTCGTCTAAGAAATTTTGATCGTCTTGATCGATTTCTCCCTCCACTAATTTACCGACGCAACTGGAGCAGGAACCGGCGCGGCAGGAGGACGGCAGATCCAGATCCGCCTCTTCGGCGGCGTCGAGGATATAGACATCTTCCGGCACGTCTAGAACAACGTCAAATTCAGGGGGTTTATTTTTTTTACCTTTAATTAAACGGACTTTGTAGGTCGTGGTCATGGGATTTCTCCGGGGGTTAAAATAGGGGGAAAAGTGTTAATCAGTCCCAATACTTCTCCTGAGACGACGTAACTTTTCCCCGGGTGTACAGTTAGCTAAGCCGGGGGCTTAAACGGCGGCTAACTCGGGAACGGCGGGATCGCCGTATTGCTCAAACGCGGTTTTTTCCGGGCGCCGGCCTTGACAGAAAGCGAGTTCGGCTTCCAATTCGTTGACCTGCTCCCAAGCTTGGGCGGTTTCCTCGGCGTTGGGGCCCTGGGCCGCCGAGACGGCGCGGGCGTTAGAAATGGCGGTTTGTAGCGCTTTCTGGAGTAAAGGAACCCGCGGCTGATCGAGGAAGTCGCCTTTTTGTAAAATATCGGTGACGGAAACAATACCCAGCAATTCCCCTTGAATCACGGGAGCGCGATCGACGCCGGTTTGGGCGAATAAACGAGCCACGTATTCAATGGCAAGATCGGGATTAACGACAATGCAGGGTTTGGTCATCACTTCGGAGACATAAACATTTTGCGGATCTTTGCCGTAGGCCACGACTTTTTGGGCGATGTCCGTATCGGTGACAATGCCGTAGGCGTCATTTTCGTCGCGGTGTTCCACGATGAGAGAATGCAAGCCTTTCAGCTTCATGAGTTTGACCGCCTGGGCGACGGTGGCTGAAGCTTTAATGGTCGCGACCTCTGGGGTCATAATATCCACTGCTTTAGTCATTTGAGGATGTTCTCCTTTGGGGTTTTAACAAAAATGCCTGTCTGCGGATTTAGTGACAGGAGGTCGCTGAAGGGGCGCAATCTCCCGCTTGGAAAGATTGTCCACAACCGCAGGTTCCTGTCGCATTAGGGTTACTGAATTTGAATCCGCTTTCAAGCAAGCCTTCAACAAAGTCGATCACAACGCCGTTGAGAAGGGGGGCGCTTTGGGGATCGACGTAAATCTTAACTTTGCCCTGTTGTTCGATCAGATCGTCAGGGCGAGGCGTCGACGCCGTATCAAGGGTGTATTGGTAGCCGCTACAGCCCCCGTCATTAACGCCGACTCTAATCCCTTTTTCGGAGGAAGAATTACCGGAACCTTGGAGGAAGGCGCGGAGGCGAAATTCGGCTTTTTCGGTCAGGATGATGGTCATGGGTTTAGGGGGTGGGGTGAAGAATGGGAGGGAAGGGGGGAGGGGGAGGAAAGGGAAGGAAGGGGGGAGGGGTAGGAAAGGGGGGAGTTAGGAGGAGTTGAAAGCGCCGCAGGTGGGACAGTGGGGATCATGGTAAGTGGGATATTTTCTAAATTCCAAGGCGGCTAAATCGAAGGTTAAGAGTTGGGAATAGAGGGGCGGAGCTAGGTCGGTTAACACCTTGACGGCTTCCAGCGCCGCTAAACAGGCGAGAGTTCCAGATACGGCGCCGATAACGCCAAAGTCTCGTCGGTTCCACTCGGGTTTTTCGGGGAATAAACAGGTTAAACAACCGGTTTTACCGGGAAGAATAGTGGTGAGGTAACCTTCCATATTGTTCATGGCCGCTTCCACCATGGGAATTTGGGCCCGAACGCAGGCTTGATTCAGTAGGTTCCGCTCGGTAAAGTTGTGGGGGCAATCGAGCGCGATATCCGCTCGCGCGACTAGCTCGTCGCTATTTTCTAGGGTGAAATAGTCGTTAACCGCTTCGATTTCCACATCGGGATTAATGGCGCTGAGGGTTTCTTTAGCCTTAAAAATCCTGGGTTGACCCACCCAATCATCCGTCATTAAAATCTGGCGATTCATGTCATCTAAGCGCAGATCTCCTCCTCGAACGAGGATTAATTTACCGATACCGGCGACGGCCAGATACAGCGCCGCAGTGCCCCCGAGACCGCCCACGCCGGTGACTAAAGCGGTGGCGTCTTTCAGTTTTTGTTGGGCGCTGTCCCCAAAGCCAGGTAATTGGATTTGGCGACGGTAGCGCTCTAATTCTTTGGGAGTAAGGCGTTCCATAAGCGGGTTTGGCAAGGGGGATAGCGGCTTTTAGATTGGTGAGAGACGCACTTCGGCTACGCTCAGCGCTCGAATCAGGGGTTTGAGCTGTCAGATTGTTCCTCAGTCGAGAGAATATTGCTATAAAACTGACAAGCTTTAACTGTCTTGGTCTTGAATGTCATTGAGCATGACCACATTCCCGGGCTTAGTTTGAAACACTTTAAAGAGTTTTGTTTCTAAGGGCGAGGCGGTTAGAAAAACATCGTAGGCTTCCTGTAACGCCTCTCCGTATTTATCCAATCGTTCCGCTTCCCCCAGTTCGGGAAAATGGCTATCAACGGCGCTGATCAGTTCGGAGAATTTTTTGAGAATATGGAGGCGATTGACGTTGACAAATTGGGGATCGTAGTCAATCTGAAAGTATTCCAAATACTCTTCCGCCGTGGTTAATTGATTAAAGTCAGTCAGGGCCATGGAAATCACTCTAGGGTTTTCAGTTGCTTTTTGAGTTGATCTAACTGATAAAAAATGGCGTAGGTTTCGTTAGCCATTTCAATCAGTTTTTCATAGTCCGTTGGCAGGCCTTCCGCTAGATCATGGAGATCCATCTTCATCTGCCCCGCTCGACTATTCAGGCGCTTGATTTGGGTTTTGAGCGCTTCGGGATTGACGATAGTTTGGGTCATAGGAGTAGCGATAAAGTAAAGGTAGATTTAAGCTTTAGCTAGGGAATGAGTCAGAGAGTATCTCAGAGTTTGCCCTCATCCCCCGGCCCCTTCTCCCAGAGCGGGAGAAGGGGAGTTAAAGTCTCTCTGATTAGAGTGAGGACTAAAGGTTTTGAGCGGACTATAGCGGCTTGCAGATTGGTGAGAGATGCGCTTCGGCTACGCTCAGCGCTCGCATACAGTTTCAAAAGTGAGATACTCCTGATGCTTTACTGATAACTGATAACTGATAACTGATATCTGTCATCTGTTACTAGGTGACGTCGGGAAAGCGCCGGATATAATCCACGCCTTTTTCCACCAAAGCCTCTCCCTCTTCCACTAATTTTTCGAGGGAAATGAAGCCATAGCGTTGAGCGTCCCGCAGAGTTTTTGACACCACTAACAGGCGCCCGCAAAAGACCAAGGCCCAGCCAAAACCTTCGTGGCTCAGATCCACGACGACCTGGGCTAATTTGCCGGTTTCTTGTTCGATACGATAGGCCACGGCTCGATAGAACGCTAAAATACGGCCTTTGGTAATCGGATCGACTTCTCCTTCCACGGAAATTTTCCGTTTTTGCTCTTTGGTGACCACAAAGGGTTTGAGCAAGAGTTCGTCGCTCCAGGTTCGATAAGTTCCGTAGCTATCATTGACGCGGATTTGTTGAGCCAGCGCCTTGATAAAGGGGTTTTGAGCGAGATCAATGGAGGCGGGGGCTTCGAGAGTTGAAGAAACAGTCATGGGTTTACCGAGAATAAAGGGATACTTTACACAGAGTACTTTGAGGAGTGTTCCCCCCTTTCCAAGGGGGGTTAGGGGGGATAAAACCGGGGCGTTGACTCTTTTTAAACAAGCTCTAAAGAGCCAAGGTATTGGGGGACTAAACCAGCGCCTCTTCCAACTCCTCTAGGGCGGGACTCTTTTGTTGCAGAGCTTTGCGGAGCCAAGGGGGAGGATTGCCTTTGAGGGTTTCCACCAATTTGTTTAAAACAGATTGGATTTCTTCCTCTTCTGAATGGGCTTTAACCGGTGTGATTTTATTTTTAATCAACCGAGCGGCGGCTGAGCCGCCAATGGCTGAAACATAGACAATGGTGCAGTCTTTGAGGGCGTCGAGTTTGGGAAGTAATTTATCCTCGTTGCCGTCTTCCTTGAGGTCGCCGTCAAAGGTTAAGGTTTGATAGAAGCGATAGCCTTCGGGGGAGACTTCGTAAACCTCAATGGTTTTAGCCCAACCGAAATGGGAATTGATATGAACTTTGTCTTCGGTTGTAAATGCAATTTTCATGGTTTTTCTCCTGATTGTCAATAGTGAAAGTTAGGAAAATTTGATAGAAAGAAGGGGTTAATTCACCTGAGTCTTGGGTGATTCGTAACTGAGAATCTAAAGTTTCTGGTTCCCCTCCTTCGGAGGGGTTAGGGGTGGGTTAGCGCTGACTCTCAAGGTTAGAACCCACCCCCCAGCCCCCTCCCAAGAGGGGGAGTTAAGAGGATGTTTGATAGGATTTAAAATGTTAGCCCTCCTCTCGTTCTAAAAAGAGATTCCCGATTTCAAAGAGCAATTGAATGGTTCCTCGATAGCCGACCTTAGCGCCGAAACCATTGCCCAAGCGATCCACAATGGGAAAACCTTGACGGAAGAGAGGAACGCCTAATTTTTTAGCGATTCGCTTACCGTGGGAATTGGTAATCAACAGATCGGCGCCGGGGGCCAACCGCTCAAAGTCTTCGAGATCGCCCACCGTGACCGAGGCAATGGGCAAATCCGCCAAACTCGGCGCTTTTGTGGTCGTCACCGCGGCCTGAATTTCAGCGCCCATACTGAGGAGAAAATGGGTTAACGCAGTGAGCAGATCCGGCTCTAGCGCCAGACAGACTTTCTTGTGGCCAAAGTAGAAATGGGTATCTAACATGGCGTCCAGTAATTGACGGCGCTGGTGGCGGTATTTAACCGGCACTTCCCGCCCGCTCAGTAAACTCAGCGCCTGAAGAAAATTGTCGTTAGCCTCTAGGGTGCTGAGGTGGGAAAACACCTCGTAGTCAATCCCAAACTTATCGGACAAAATTTGAGCGGCTTTCTCCAGGCTTTCCCCAAGAACAAAGGTAAAGATAGAACTGCCCATTTGCCGCAGTTGAGGTAAGGTCGTTCCCGCGGGCGTGACGCTTTGAAAATCCTCCTCTAGGTGACCGTCCAAAGAAGCGCCCAAATGGGGGACGATAATCGGCGCCAGACCAAAACTGGTCATCATCTCCTCAATTTCCCGGACATCGCCGGGGGTTAAGGCGGCGCTGGCGAGAACGTTCACCTGATTCAAGCGCCGTTCTCCGGGTTGGGGAATCTGGGCCGCCAGCGCCTCTACCGCGGAAGCGAAGCCCTCCTGAAGGGCCCCTCGATAATCCGGGGTAGAAACCCACACAATCGGCAAGTCGTACCATTCCGGGTGGCGCTGGCGAATCGTTTTCAGAATCCCTTCGAGATCGTCCCCTCTGGTTTCCGTCAGCGCCGTGGTGCAGAGGGCGATAATTTCCGGTTTCGCTTTTTCGAGGAGGGTTTGAATCGCAACCTCGATGTTCTCTTCCCCGCCTAAAATGGTGGTCACTTCCGTCATGGCGGTGGTGGACAGGGGAATAGATTCGCGAAAATGGCGCACCAATAAAACCTTGGCAAAGGCGGTACAGCCCTGGGAGCCGTGAAGCAAGGGAATCGTCCCTTTGACCCCCAAAAAAGCCAAAGCGGCGCCGAGGGGTTGACTCTGTTTGAGCGGATTAACAACAACGGATTTTTTCGGTAGAGTTAGGGTAGCCATTTTCAGATTACAGATTTCAGATTACAGGTTTTAAATTACGGGTTGCGGATGAGAGAGATTGAGAATTTAGACCCTTGTCATTTGATATCTGTCATCTGATATCTGATATCTGCCAAGGCGCCGGTTTGCGGACTTGGGCCCAGATGGGACTGTACAGCGCCTCTTCTAATTCTTTGGCGAGTTCCACGAGTCCTTGATAACCGGCGTAGGCGTGATGGCGCTCCTGGTTAATGTCTAAAAAAGGAATTTTGGCTTTCAGCGCCGTGTATTGGTTGCGACCGCCGGCGATGAGCATTTCGGCGCCGGTTTGGGCGATGACTTTCAGGAGTTCCTGGGCGTTGCCTTTGGCCATCATCACGCCGTCTTTACCCAGTAAGGTTTTAATTTTGGCCTTGTCTTCTTCGGTGCTCTTGCGAGTGCTGGTGGCCACCACTTTCATCCCTAGATCCTGAGCGGCGGAAATAATTGACCAACTTTTAACGCCGCCGGTGTAGAGGACGACTTTTTTCCCCGCTAATTTGGCTCGATAGGGAGCCAATTGTTGGTTTAATTGCGTTGTTTCCTGGGCGATGAGGGCTTCCACCCGTTGTTGTAAATCCTCGTCCCCTAATTTTTCGGCGACACTGCGCAGGCAATGGTTAATATCGGCGACGCCGTAGAAGGATTCTTCAATGTAGGGAATCCCGTAACGTTCCTCCATTTTCCGGGCTACGTTTAACAGCGCCTTGGAGCAAATCATCACATTCAGCTTAGCCCGGTGGGCGTGGCAAACTTCCTGATAGCGGGCGTCTCCCGTGATTTTCGCTAGGACGCGAATCCCCAATTTTTCAAACAAGGGCAAGACGTTCCACAATTCTCCGGCGACGTTATACTCCCCGATTAAATTGATGTCGTAGGGCGTTTGATACTCCGGCTCGGCGCTGCCGATGACGTATTCTAGGAGAAATTCCCCAGCGATGCGATTGCCCAAATTTTTAGTGCCCGTAAAGCCGGGAGCGTTAACGGGAATCACCGGCGTCTTCAGCTTTTCGGCGGCTTTTTTACAGACCGCTTCAAAATCGTCCCCAATTAAGGCGGTGACGCAGGTGGCGTAAACAAAAATGGCGGCGGGTTGATAGCGCTCCTCAACTTCGACAATGGCCTGATAAAGGCGCTTTTCGCCGCCAAAGATAATATCGTTTTCGCTTAAATCCGTGGTTAACCCCAACTTGTACAGCTCAGGGCCTGAAGATAAACTTCCCCGAGATCCCCAGGAATTGCCCGAACAGGCTAGGGGGCCGTGGACTAAATGAGCCGCGTCGGTAATCGGCGCTAGGGCGATCATGGCGCCGTCGAAGGCGCATCCCCCTTGGGCGGCGCCGGGCTGAGCCGTTTGACTACAGGCTTTGTTTTTTTTCTGTCCCTGTTTCTGGTGGTTATGCTCGCAGGCGGTTTCCGTTAACAGTTCGTTGATTTTGCCGGGAGTAATTTTCATAATTCGTCACAGAATAAGGGGCAAATTATCAATTTGATTTCGGTTGAAACGCGTAGCCGTAGGGGGTGTTTGGAAAGCCCCCCTAACCCCCCAATTCTGGGGGGAACCGGAGTTGTGCCATCGCTAACGCATCCTACAGTCTGATCACTGATACTTGATATCTGATATCTGTCATCTGATATCTGCTAAGACCGTTAAGGCGCGAAAACGCAGACCCATGAGTTCTTCATAAACGGGGTTGAAGTGACACAGGGGCGGAATCACTAAGACCGTTTTGCCAAAAAGCCGAATCTGGCGGGCAAAGGGACAACTGGCGGGAATCAGCCGACAAATCAAGCGAGCGGTTCGCGGATTCGTAATCTCCACTTGATTGAGGTAATCCTTGAGCCATTGCCAAGGGGAAAAGCGCCTGTAGGCGTATACAGGCGCGGAGGACGTGGAGCTACTCATAACGATTGTCAACGAGGGATTTAACTTGAGAGGAAAGGGGATAGGTGTTGCGATAGGAATTGGGATCTCGTTCAATACTGGTAAAAATTTTCTCCATGAGAAAATCATGGCTCAATTTAAACAAGAAAAGAATACAAAAGAACGAAAGAAGGGGAACAAACATGGCTGACGCCTCGGGAACAGTTTTGAATTTCGGTGGCGGGGAGGTAAACCCCCTGTGTAACGCTTATAGCAAACCCGATTTCAGCGCCGGAGCGGCGAGGACTCGATTGAATTTATTGAATTACTAGTGGGGAACTCAAGAGCGTTATCCCTTACAGGGACTGGATTGTCAATAAATTTTGGGTCGAGGGACTAGCGTTTTCTTGCCAGGGGTTGAGTATTTATTCAGGAGGGGACAAGTATTATCGCTCGGGGCTGAAAAGCTAGCTGGATCAGGCTTTCAGGGAAATTTTGACTGAAAAAAGACTATCGCCACTCAACCTACTCAAATTTTTCCCTCTCCTTAATTTGGTCTCTAAATATACAAATTTAAGGTCTTACTCCCCCAGTTTAGGGGCGCGGAGACGGATGTGAGGAAGTCTTGGCATTTAAAATGGTATAAGGCTTGACTTTTTTGGAAAAATCCGTAAATATAGATACAGATTTGAATTTCGGTATTGTTAGGAGTGGGCAAAAAACCTCCACTCCTGCTTTTTTTAGCTCTGTTTTGAGTGCAAAGCTAAAAAACCTTAAAAAAAGCTTAAATTTCACCCAAAACCCTTGAAAACGGGGATTTTCTCTGAGTGGAGAAAGACTAGCGCCCACCTCAATTAAGTCTAGTCCCCAAGCGTAAAAATACTGCCCCCCCTCCCCGAAAAGTTTTTTCAATCTAGGCTGGGTAAGCGTTTGAGCCTCTGAGTCCGACGCCAATAATCTTATGAATTTATTCCGGCGCTAGGGCTGGGGGGACGAAAAGGCGAGTGTTATAAATCACCTATCGCCCATCCCCTAAAACCGAAATTCAATGACTCCCCCCCTAGCTCTCTCTACGGTTCCCGCCGGAGCGAAGGCGCCCCCCGCCTCAGGAGCCAACTGTAATTGCAGTTCTCCCCAGGGCGCCGCTCTCTCCCTCGACGCCAAACTTCAGGCCCGTATCGCCCAGCATCCCTGCTACAGCGAAGACGCTCACCACCATTACGCCCGGATGCACGTCGCGGTCGCGCCGGCCTGCAATATCCAGTGCAACTACTGCAACCGCAAGTATGATTGCGCTAACGAAAGCCGTCCCGGGGTTGTCAGTGAATTGCTCACCCCCGAAGAAGCCGCCCACAAAACCCTAGTGATTGGGGGCAAAATTCCCCAGTTAACGGTTCTGGGCATCGCCGGCCCCGGTGACCCCCTAGCCAACCCGGAAAAAACCTTTCGCACTTTTGAGCTAATCGCCCAGGAAGCGCCGGATATTAAACTCTGCCTGTCCACCAACGGGCTGATGTTGCCGGACTACATCGACCGGATCAAGGCGCTCAACATTGATCACGTCACCCTGACCATTAATATGGTGGACCCGGAGATTGGCGTCAAAATCTATCCCTGGATTCACTGGCGCCGTAAGCGGATTAAAGGCCTTGAAGCCTCCCGCATTCTTCACCAGCGCCAGATGGAAAGCCTCGACCTCCTGCGGGAAGCCGATATTCTCTGCAAAGTCAACTCGGTGATGATTCCGGGCATTAACGACCACCATTTGCCGGAAGTGAATCGGGTGATTCGGGAAAAAGGCGCCTTTCTCCACAATATTATGCCCCTGATTTCCGCTCCAGAACATGGAACCTACTTTGGTCTCAACGGTCAACGGGGGCCCACGCCCAAGGAATTAAAGGCCTTGCAGGACGAGTGCGCCGACAATCAAATGAAGATGATGCGCCACTGCCGCCAGTGCCGGGCCGACGCCGTCGGTCTCCTTGGGGAAGACCGCTCCCAGGAATTTACCAAAGATAAGTTCATGGAGATGGCGCCGGAGTACAACCCCACGGTGCGGCAGGTGGTACAGGCGGGCATCGAAGAGAAAAAAGCCCAACTGGCGGCCCAAAAGGCCCAGCATCGGCCCCAGGTTAAGGTTCCCGCTAGTCCCAAGATCTTGGTCGCGGTCGCAACCAAGGGCGGCGGCATTGTCAATCAGCACTTTGGTCACGCCAAGGAATTCCAGATTTACGAAGTGGACGCCAACGACGTCAGCTTTGTGGGACACCGCAAGATTGACCACTACTGCCAGAGCGGTTATGGCGAAGAAGGCACCCTCGCGGGGATTATCGCCACCCTCTCCGACTGCGCCGGGGTGCTGACCTCTAAGATCGGTTCCTGTCCCCAGGCGGAATTGAAAAAAGCGGGCTTGCAAGTGTTAGAGGATTACGACTCCATCGACTCCCTCGCTCGGCGCTTTTATAGCCAGTATCTAGAAACCAAGTCTGCGTAAGATTCTCCTCGCTTTTCCCCTAACCGTTGGCGTTGGGGGACGTTAACCAACACTCTTTTGGCGAAGATCCATGCCCAACTGTATTTACCTCGACAATAACGCCACCACCCAGCCCGACCCGGAAGTGGTTACGGCGCTGTTGCCCTACCTGACCGACTTTTACGGCAATCCCTCCTCCATGCACACCTTTGGGGGACAAGTGGGCAAAGCGATCCAAGAAGCTCGCGAATCCGTGGCGGCCCTCCTCGGCGCCGAAGCCACAGAGATTATTTTCACCAGTTGCGGCACGGAGAGTAACAATACCGCTATCCGCGCGGCGCTGGCGGCCCAACCCAGCCGCAACCAGATCATTACCACTCAGGTGGAGCACCCCTGCGTGTTGAATGTCTGCAAACAACTAGAGCGCCAAGGTTACGGCGTCACTTACCTGTCGGTGAACCGTCAAGGGCAACTGGATCTGATGGAACTGGAGGCGGCCTTGACCGGCGACACGGCGCTGGTGACCACCATGTACGCCAACAACGAAACCGGCACTATTTTTCCCATTGAGCAAATTGGCGAATTAGCCAAGTCCTACGGCGCCGCTTTTCATGTGGACGCGGTGCAGGCGGTGGGTAAGGTTCCCCTCAACCTTAAAAACAGTTCTATTGATTTACTTACCCTCTCCGGTCATAAACTCCACGCGCCGAAGGGCGTCGGGGCGCTCTTTGTCAGAAAAGGGTTCCGCTTCCGTCCTTTCCTCCTCGGGGGACATCAGGAGCGGGGGCGCCGGGCCGGGACGGAAAACGTGGCGGGAATTGTCGGTCTCGGCAAAGCCGCGGAGTTAGAACTCCGGGAAATGCCCCAGGCCATTAAACGGGAAGCCCAACTGCGAAACCGTTTAGAAGACGTGATTCTCGCGACCATTCCCGATTGCGAAGTCAACGGCGACGCGACCAGTCGGCTCCCCAACACTACCAATATTGGCTTCAAATACATTGAAGGGGAAGCAATTTTACTCTCCCTCGATAAATTTGGCATTTGCGCCTCCTCCGGCTCCGCTTGCACCTCCGGTTCACTGGAACCGTCCCATGTTCTGAAAGCCATGGGGTTGCCCTATACCATTCTCCACGGCTCCATCCGCTTTAGCCTTTCCCGCTACACCACCGACTGGGAAATTAACCGCGCCTTGGAAGTTCTCCCCGGTATTGTCCAGCGCCTGCGGGATTTGTCTCCTTTCACCAGCGACGACGTCGCTTGGCTCCAAAGCCGTCAGGAAGACATTCTCATTAATCGCTAATTTTTGAAATACGGGCTTCGGCTACGCTCAGCCCTCGATCTGGCTACGCGCCCTGAGCGACTTATCCTGAGCGCAAAAACATTCCCTGATAACTGATAACTGTTATCTGCTCACTGAAAAGAGGTTATTGAAAATGTGGGACTACACTGAAAAAGTAATGGAACTTTTCTACAATCCTAAAAATCAGGGATTGATTGAAAAAACAGACGAACCCGGCGTCGCCGTGGTCTTTGGGGAAGTGGGAAGTATCGCCTGCGGCGACGCCCTCCGCCTACACCTGAAAATTAATATCGAGGCGGACAATATTCTCGACGCCCGTTTCCAAACCTTTGGTTGCACCAGCGCCATCGCCTCTTCCTCCGCTTTAACCGAGTTAGTCAAAGGTTTAACCCTCGATCAAGCGCTGAAAGTGACCAATCAGGAAATCGCCGACTATTTAGGCGGTTTACCGGAAGCGAAAATGCACTGCTCCGTCATGGGGCAAGAGGCGCTGGAAGCGGCGATTTACAACTATCGAGGCATTCCCTTAGATTGCCATGACGAAGACGAAGGCGCCTTGGTCTGTAGCTGTTACGGCATTACCGATAGTCGTATCCGTCGCATCATTATTGAAAACGGTTTAACCACCGCCGAGCAGGTTACTAATTACGTCAAAGCCGGCGGCGGTTGCGGCTCCTGTTTGTTCAACATCGACGATATTTTAGCTTCGGTGTTAACAGACCAAGAAAAGAGCATCCAGACCGTTAATGAGATTGTCCACGCCGGCGCTCCCACTTCAACCCCGGCGCTGAAACCCTTGACTAATCTGCAAAAGATGACTTTGGTTCAGAACGTTCTGGAGCAGGAGATTCGCCCCTTTTTATTGGCGGACGGCGGAGACGTGGAACTCTACGACATCGTTGGCGACCGGGTTTTAGTCACTCTTAAAGGCGCTTGCGACTCCTGCGCTAGCCGCAATGAAACCCTCAAAGGCGCGATTGAAACCCGTCTGCGGGATTTGGTTTTACCCACCCTAGTGGTGGAGGCGGTTTGATCAGATGACAGATATCAGTTATCAGATATCAATAAATCAAAACAGGGTTTTGGCTCCCCTTCTCCCAGAATTGGGAGAAGGGGCCGGGGGATGAGGGCAAGTGATAGCGTTTTGGCAACTCCGAATAATGCTATTAATGAGCTTTTCACTCACTAGCTGATAACTCTGGAAACCGCTTTTTAAGTCTGCGCTTTTAAAATTAACTTAATTTTCTTTCTAAAAGTATTTTAAAGCACAGAATAAACCACAAAAAAAGACTATTCTTTAAGAATAGAGAAAGACAAAAAAGAAAACCCTTCCCAGCTTTTAAGCCACGCCTAAATATGAACGCCCAAGCGCCGACGGAGCGCTCTCCCCCTCGGGGAACCTCTCCTAGTTAAGCCCAAACCGAAGCCTTCGGTTTCCTTTTCCCTTTTCCAATTCAACTTTTCCCAATTCAAATCTCAATTTTCTGGAGAAAGATCATGAGCGACGAGCAAATCAGACAGATTGCCTTCTACGGCAAAGGCGGTATCGGTAAATCCACCACCTCCCAAAACACCATCGCCGGGATGGCGGAACTCGGACAACGGGTCATGATCGTGGGGTGCGACCCCAAGGCTGATTCCACCCGCCTCATGCTCCACAGCAAAGCCCAAACCACCGTCCTTCACCTAGCGGCTGAACTCGGCGCCGTGGAAGACGTGGAACTCGAACAAGTCCTCTTAACCGGTTACCGGGACGTGCGTTGCGTCGAATCCGGCGGGCCGGAACCCGGCGTGGGTTGCGCCGGTCGGGGCATTATCACCGCCATTAACTTCCTCGAAGAAAACGGCGCTTATGAAGATTTAGATTTCGTTTCCTACGACGTCCTTGGGGACGTGGTTTGCGGCGGGTTCGCCATGCCCATCCGGGAAGGCAAAGCTCAGGAAATCTACATCGTCACCTCCGGCGAAATGATGGCCATGTACGCGGCGAATAACATCGCCCGGGGCGTCCTCAAGTACGCTCACTCCGGCGGCGTCCGTCTCGGCGGTTTAATCTGCAACAGCCGCAAGTGCGACCGGGAACTGGAGTTGATTGAAACCCTAGCGGCTCGCCTCAACACCCAAATGTTGCACTTTGTGCCCCGGGACAACATCGTTCAACACGCTGAACTGCGTCGGATGACGGTGATTGAGTACGCTCCCGACAGCCAACAGGCTGAGGAATATCGCACCCTAGCCAAGAAGATCATCGACAACAAAAACCTGACCATCCCGACTCCCATCTCGATGGACGAACTCGAAGATCTGCTGGTGGAATTCGGCATCCTCGGCGGCGAAGAAGAGTACCAAAAAGCTATCCAGGAAAGCGTCAAAGCGCCGGCGCTGGTCTAGCTCAAGAAAATACCCCCGCTCTCCATGCCGGAATTAGGCGGGGGTCTCATCAACTTTTCCAAATTCAAATCGCAATACGCAGGATTTTACCATGACTACTGCCACCTTACCCAATCCCCCCACCGTTGAGACGAACGAAGAGAAAAAGGCTCTGATTCAAGAGGTTCTGGAAGCTTATCCTGAAAAAGCGCAGAAGAAACGGGCCAAACATCTCAACGTCTATGAAGAAGGGAAATCCGACTGCGGCGTCAAATCCAATATCAAATCCGTGCCCGGTTCCATGACCACCCGGGGTTGCGCCTACGCTGGCTCGAAGGGCGTGGTCTGGGGGCCGATTAAAGACATGGTGCACATCAGTCATGGCCCTGTGGGTTGCGGCTACTACTCTTGGTCTGGGCGTCGAAATTATTACATTGGCACCACCGGGGTTGATAGCTTCGGCACGATGCAATTTACCTCGGACTTTCAGGAACGGGACATTGTCTTTGGCGGAGATAAAAAACTCGCCAAACTGATCGAAGAAATTGAAGTCCTCTTTCCGCTCAATCAGGGCGTTTCGGTGCAGTCAGAGTGTCCCATTGGCTTAATTGGGGACGACATCGAAGCGGTTTCCAAAAAAGCCAGTAAAGAAATCGGCAAACCGGTGATTCCCGTTCGTTGCGAAGG
This sequence comes from Cyanobacteria bacterium RI_101, assembly GCA_016471375.1. Classification (GTDB taxonomy): domain Bacteria; phylum Cyanobacteriota; class Cyanobacteriia; order Cyanobacteriales; family Microcystaceae; genus Synechocystis. The sequence continues at coordinate 23,509 of WGLZ01000090.1, read as the reverse complement.
GTTCCGGGGCGTTTCTCAATCCCTTGGACACCACATCGCCAACGACGCCATTCGGGATTGGGTCTTCCCCCGAGCTGATAAAGCCAAAAAAGAGGGCGGTTTAGGAGTGGAAACCACGCCCTACGACGTCGCCATTATCGGGGATTACAACATTGGCGGCGACGCTTGGTCGAGTCGGATTTTACTGGAAGAAATCGGCCTGCGAGTGGTAGCCCAATGGTCGGGAGACGGCACCTTTAACGAAATGATGCTCACCACCGGCGTCAAGTTAAATTTGGTTCACTGCTACCGCTCCATGAACTATATTACCCGCCACATGGAAGAAACCTACGGCATTCCTTGGCTGGAATATAACTTCTTTGGCCCCACCAAAATCGCCGAATCTCTGCGGGCCATCGCCGCTAAATTTGACGAAACGATTCAAGCCAACGCCGAAGCGGTCATCGCCAAATACGAAGCCCAATGTCAAGCGGTGATTGATAAATTCCGTCCCCGTTTGGAAGGGAAAACCGTCGCTCTAATGGTGGGCGGTCTCCGTCCCCGCCACGTTGTCCCCGCCTTCTACGATCTAGGCATGAAACTGGTCGGCACCGGCTATGAGTTTGGTCACAACGACGACTACAAACGGACGACCAATTACGTCGAAGACGGCACCCTCATTTACGACGACGTTTCCGCCTACGAATTTGAGGAGTTTGTCAAAGCTTTGAAACCGGATCTGATCGCTTCGGGCATTAAGGAAAAATACGTCTTCCAAAAAATGGCCCTGCCCTTCCGCCAAATGCACTCTTGGGACTATTCCGGCCCCTACCACGGCTATGACGGTTTCGCTATCTTCGCTCGGGACATGGACTTGGCGCTAAACAGTCCGACTTGGGCCTTAATCGGCGCTCCCTGGAAGTAGAGATGAGGGATCTGGAGGAAAGGGAGGACATGGGGGAAAGGGAAGAAAGGGGAGACATGGAGGATAGTACTTTTACCTCCTCCCACTCTTCCCACTCCTCCCCCTCTTCCCACTCTCCTAAGAAATCACCCACTTCTCAGGCGAATGAATCATCTTCACTAAACCGCTCAAAATTTGATTGTAGGTTTGGTAAAGTTCTCTCCCTTCTTCAGGACTAAGGTATTGACACTTAACTGCGAATTTAAGCCAAACTTGGGTCTCCGCCGCTTCCGCTTCGCAATCGCTTAACTTGGCGATAAAAGCCGCCCGATAGCGCCGTTTTCTCCAAGCCTCGGCAAAATTAGCGCAAACCGACCGAGAAGAGCGCCGGATTTGGTCAGTCAATGAGTATCTTTCCTCGATAGGAAACTTTTTAGAACACTCAAAGATGTTCATGGCGCTGGCGAAAGCCAACTGATAAACCGCCAAATCCTCATGGGTTTTCAAAGACCGGTTCATCTCGTCCGTCATTACCCCAACCCCTAAAAACTCATCCCCTCCATCTTCCCCCATTTCCTCCCCCTCCTCCCTTTCCTCCCCTTCTTCCCACACCCACCCTTACCAACAAACCGGAGTTTGAATCATGCCGCAAGATATACACGCTATCAAAGACCACGGGCAACTTTTCCATGATCCCGAATATCAGGAACTCTTTGCCAACAAAAAAGAATTTGAAGGTTGCCATCCCGAAACTCTTGTCGCCGAGACCGGAGAATGGACGAAAACCTGGGAATACCGGGAGAAAAACTTCGCTCGGGAGGCGCTGACCATTAATCCCGCCAAAGCCTGTCAACCCCTCGGCGCTATTTTAGCCGCGGTGGGTTTTGAGAAAACCCTCCCCTTTGTCCACGGTTCCCAAGGTTGCGTCGCCTATTTCCGCAGTCATTTCACTCGCCATTTCAAAGAACCGTTCTCGGCGGTTTCTTCCTCGATGACGGAAGACGCGGCGGTCTTTGGCGGCTTGAACAATATGGTAGAGGGCTTAGCCACCTCCTATAATTTGTACAATCCCAAAATGATTGCGGTCTGCACCACCTGCATGGCGGAAGTCATTGGCGACGACCTGCAAGCTTTCACAAAAACCGCCAAGGAAAAAGGCTCTGTCCCCGAAGATTTTCCCCTGCCTTTTGCCCATACGCCCAGTTTTATTGGCTCCCATATTACGGGTTATGACAATATGCTCAAGGGGATTTTGACCAACCTAACAGAAGGCAAAAAAACGGAAACTAAAAACGGGAAAATTAACTTTATTCCCGGTTTTGAAACCTATATTGGCAACCTACGGGAAGTCAAGCGCCTAGCGGAGGTCATGGGGGTGAATTACACCCTTTTAGCGGATAACTCCGATTATCTGGATTCTCCCAACAATGGCACCTACACGATGTATCCCGGCGGCACGCCCTTAGAAGTGGCGGCGGATTCCGTCAACGCCGAAGCCACCATCGCCTTCCAAGCCTATTCCACCGTTAAAACGCGGGAGTATATCGAAAAAGACTGGAAACAACCGACCGCAGTTTGTCGTCCCGTCGGCATTCGCGGCACCGATGAGTTTTTGATTAAATTATCGGCGCTGACGGGGCAACCTATTCCCCAGGAATTGGAAGACGAGCGGGGCCGGGCGGTGGACGCCTTAACGGATTCCCAGGCTTGGCTCCACGGCAAACGGATCGCCCTCTACGGAGATCCCGACTTGGTGATTGGTTTGACCCAATTCCTCCTCGAAGTCGGCGCCGAACCTATTCACATTTTAGTTTCTAACAGCAACCCCGCTTTTGAAACCGAACTGCGCGCGCTACTGGATAGCAGTCCCTTCGGCGCTAACGCCACTATTTGGGGCGGCAAAGACCTCTGGCATCTGCGTTCTTTGCTCTTCACCGAGCCGGTGGATTTGTTGATTGGCAATTCCTACGGGAAATATCTCTGGCGGGATACGAAAGTGCCCTTTGTCCGCATTGGTTATCCTATCTTTGACCGCCATCACCTCCATCGCTACGCCACCTATGGCTATCAAGGGACGATTAACCTCTTGAACTGGATTGTCAACACGATTCTGGACGAGTTGGATCGCAACAGTAATATTCCGTCGAAAACGGATATTTCCTACGATTTGATTCGTTAAGTCCAAGGAAAATAGGGAGTAGATTATTCAATTAACATAGCGATATTCTAAGTCTTGAAGTCCGGGCTTCGGCTACGCTCAGCTCTCAAAGCGCTCCTCAATTCATCGAATATCGCTATTCTCTCTACTTCCCAATCCCTAACTCCTAATCCCTAATTCCCAACCCCTTCTTAGCCGAGTAAAGACCATGCAAACCATCCGCATTAACGACACGACTCTCCGGGATGGGGAACAGGCCGCTGGCGTCGCCTTTACCCTAGAGGAAAAAATAGCTATCGCGGCGCTCCTCGATTCTATGGGCGTGCAGGAGTTGGAAGTCGGTATTCCCGCCATGGGAGCGCCGGAACAAGAAGCCATCAGCGCCATTAATCGCTTAGGTTTAAAGGCGGATCTGATTGGTTGGAATCGAGCGGTGCGAGGCGACGTGGCGCACTCTTTATCCTGCGGTCTGCAACGAGCCCATATTTCGATTCCCGTCTCTCCGATTCAAATTGAGGTCAAATTCCAGGGAGACATTGCCAAAATGCTCCGGCAGTTGCGGGACACGGTGAATTTTGCCAAGGATCAGGGATTATTTGTGGCGCTGGGGGGCGAAGATTCCTCCCGGGCCGACCCTAATTTTCTTCTAGAATTGCTTCAACAAGCGCAAACTTGGGGCGTTTCCCGCTTCCGTTTTTGCGACACCGTGGGCATTTTAGATCCCTTTGGAACCTATCAACAGGTGCAAAGACTTGTGCAAAATCTAACCATTCCGGTGGAAATGCACACCCATAACGATTTTGGTTTAGCTACGGCTAATTCCCTAGCGGGTATCAAAGCCGGAGCCACTTCCGTCAACACCACCGTTAATGGTTTAGGAGAACGGGCGGGCAACGCGGCGCTGGAAGAAATTGTCATGGCGCTGAAGCAAATTTACGGCATTAAGTTAGGGATTGATACCTCTCGATTGAAGGAACTTTCCCAACTCGTGTCTCGCGCGTCGGGCAATCATTTACCGCCCTGGAAAGCCATTGTGGGGGAGAACGCCTTTGCCCATGAGTCGGGCATCCACTCCGCGGGCGTGCTCAAAAATCCCCAGACTTACGAACCCTTTGCCCCGGAAATGGTGGGGGGAGAGCGCCGATTGGTGGCGGGGAAACATTCCGGGCGGCGGTTTATTGAAACCCTTCTCGTTTCCCAGGGGATTATCCTTTCTCCAGAGGCTCTGCAATCGCTCCTCGAAAGCGTCCGGCGCTGTTCCATGGAGGTTAAACGCAACCTCACCTCTGAAGAAGTTCTCAATTTAGCCTATCAACGGGAGTTGACCTATGCAAACTAGCGAGATTGAAATTGATAGCCCGCCTCAGTTTGAGATGGGGGAAAAAATCAGAATTAAAAAACTGATTCGCAACGACGGCACCTTTCCGGGTAAGGAACTGGGGGAACATTTGGCCAAGAAAGGCGATGTTGGCTACGTGGTCGGCATTGGCACCTTTCTGCAAACTTACTATATCTACGCCATTCATTTTTTAGAGAAAGGCTATGTGGTAGGTTGCCGGGCTAGAGAAATGGAATCGGCGGAGGTTGAAACGGCGCCTAACTTGAAAGAGGCTACCGTCTATACATAAATGTCAGAATCTCCTATAGCAGTATTCTCTCAACCGAGGAACATTCTTGCCCGGTCTGACCCTCGCCCTAAATCCCTCTCCCTCCTTCGACAAGCTCAGGAGCCGGGGAGAGGGACTTAAAACCTAGATATAAATAGGGTTTTGGCTCCCCTTCTCCCAGAATTGGGAGAAGGGGCCGGGGGATGAGGGCAAACGAACGTTGTTCTCACCCGTCTGCAAATTGCTATAGCACCCCTTTGAAAGGGGGGAACCGGATTCAAAGTCCCCACTTCGACACGCTTAGGAATTAAATTTATGAAAGTCATGCTCCGTAAAAACTGTCAGGATCACCTCGTCGTCTATGTGGCGAAAAAGGATCTAGAAGAGGAAGTGGTTAAAGAAGAAATTACCGAGGCGGGGAAAGTATTCACCCTCGCTAATGGTTGGGAACTCTCCATTCCGCTTTTAGAAGAACCCATCAAACTTCCCCAAACTATTGAAGCCAAAAGACTAAATTAGGAGAAATGAGTTATGACTACCCTACAAAAAAAACCGGCCCCCCAATCCTTTACGCTTCAGGGAGAATTTTTAGGATTTTTTGAACCCGGCAATAGAGCCAAATACTTGCAACTCGCCACCCCCAAAGGCGCCGTTTTTCTCTCGGTTTCGCCCCAAGCGCAAAAGACCCTTCCCCTTGAGTTAGGCTATAACCAAATGATCCAAGTTTTGGTTCATTCCCAACTGAAAACGAAAACGGGTCAAACCAATCTCAAGGTTGTGCAAATTAATTCTCTGTCTTCCTTTTGACGCTAGCGGCTCCAGCCCCCTAAATCCCCCAATTCTGGGGGACTTTGAACTGAGAAAAATTCCGAACTCCCCCCAAAGTTGGGGGGCTGGGGGGGCAAAAAGAGACTAATGGCTAGATGTATATATACCGAAACCTTAGAAAGGGGGAAATCGGATTTAGATTAGTCAACGGCGACTAAAACATCGCTAGCCTTAATAACGGCGTAAGCCTCCTGACCGACCGTCAAATCTAGGGCCTCGGCGGAGGCTTTGGTGATCACGGAAACGACCGTTAAACCCGGCCCAATTTCTAGGGTAATTTCGGCGTTAACAGCGCCGACATGAATCGACTGGATAACGCCTTTGAGAGAATTTCGCGCGCTAACTTGCATGGGAATAAAGCTCCAGAAAAGTTGTGAAAACGTATTTAGAGATACTGTTTGAGAGTCACTTACAAAATACACTATAGTTATACAGTTATTTTGTGGCAAATGCTACAAAAATTTAGATTATGGCTAATAACCGGAGACACTTCGTCCGCATTTCTCTAGGCGTTTTGGGGTTCCTTTCTGCTATTTATACCTTGTCCCACAAACTGGAGCCAATTCAACCGGCGCTAGCCCAATCCCCGGCGGTCACGGTTTCCGCGGCGATTAGCCTCAAGGACGCTCTAGGGGAAATCAAAACTCTTTACGAAAAACAGACCCAAACTAAAATCACTTATAACTTCGGCGCTTCCGGCTCTCTCCAACAACAAATCGAACAAGGCGCGCCGGTGGATCTCTTTATTTCCGCGGCGAATAAGCAAATGGACGCGCTAGATAAGCAGAATTTACTAGCGCCGGGAACTCGACAAGTGTTAGTCCGAAATCAACTGGTCTTAATTACCCCTAAAAATGAAACGGGAATTCAGAAATTTGCCGATTTAACCCAACCGGCCGTTACCAAAATCGCCCTGGGAGAGCCAAAATCCGTTCCGGCGGGACAATACGGCGCCGAAGTCCTCAAGTTTTATAACCTTTTAGAAGTTCTAAAACCCAAAATTGTTTACGCAAAAGACGTCCGTCAGGTTTTAACCTATGTGGAAACCGGTAATGTTAACGCCGGTCTGGTTTATGTCACCGACGCAAAAACGTCCCAGAAAGTGAGAATCGCCGCCACGGCGCCGAAGGAATCCCACGCCCCGATCGTTTATCCCATGGCGATTTTGAAAACTAGTAAAAATATGAACGCCGCTCAGTCCTTTGCTAAATTTCTAGTCGGTAATCCCAGTAAAGCTGTGTTCAAAAAATACGGTTTTATTTTTTAAATCCCTATGCTCAATCCCCGTTGTATTTACGATTTACTCTTAGACCGGAGTCAATGCGACCAACGGGTTCAGGAAGTCTTAATCGGTCTGACCTGGACGCTCTGTCGAGGAACGAGTATCGGTCTAGCCATGAGTCCGGCGCTGGCCACTCGAACCTTGAGTTGGTCGGGGACTTTGGTTCATCAAAAAATGACCGACTTAACTCCTTGGATCAACAGTTGGCAACCCTACGAAGCCGCGGTGGGCATGGCCGCGATTAACGCCGCCATTAACAGCCAATCGTCCCTGATTGAACAAGCGACGCCCCTTAATGCCCAAGGAGATCAGAACCTAGCGGTCTTTGAGTATTTTCTACCCCAGATTAAGGGTAAAAAAATTGTGATTATTGGGCGCTATCCCGGTTTATCGGTTTATGAACAGGAATTTGACCTCCAGGTGATCGAGCGCCAACCGACGGAGAGGGATTATCCCGACCCCGCCTGCGAATTTTTGCTTCCCAAGGCGGATTGGGTCTTTTTAAGCGCCACTTCTATTGTTAATAAAACCTTCCCCCGTCTGGTGGAACTTTCCCAGGACGCTCAACTGGTTTTAATGGGGCCGACGGCGCCGTGGCTCCCGGATTTAGCCTTAATGGGAGTCGATTATTTAGCGGGCGTCGCGGTCACCGATCCCCACGCTTTAAGACAGACCATTGCCGAGGGAGGCGGCAGAAGAATCTTTGAAACCGGCGTCGAGTATCGGGTCTTAAAGTTATAAGGGAATTCCAGCGGCAGACGTCGCCTAACGGGGTGGGTTAGCGCCCAAAGAAGGTTAAACAGCAATAAACCCGGCGCTCTCCTCCGCGCCTAACTCCAGGGTGTCCCCAATCCGTTCCCCCGTGTGGTAGGCCGCCAGCAGAACCGGACAGGTTTTGCCCCAAGCCAGCCCCCCCCGACGGTCGAGGGCAATGGCCGCCAGGTCGGTTTGATGGGCTAACGCCTCCTGAATCGATTTAGTCATGGCCTCCTCAAGACTCAACCCATCCCCCACCCGGATGACGATTTTAGCCGCCAAACATTCGTTGATAATATCTTCGCCGACGCCGGTGCAACTGACTCCCGCCTGATCGGTGGCGTAGTTCCCCGCGGGCATGGCGGAGTCGCTCACCCGACCGATGCGCTCCAATCCTTTACCGCCGGTGGAGGTGCCCGCCGCGACGCGTCCCTCTTGATCCAGGGCGACGACGCCGATGGTGCCCCGCCGCGGCTCGGGTTCGGCGATTAAACGGGCCATTTTTTTAGAAAAATTATCCTTGCGTTCTTCTTGCCATTCCCGGAGGCGAAAATCCGTCAGGGGATCGTAGGGGGGAACGCTCAGTTCCCGGGCCAATTCCGCGGCGCCGTAGTCCGAAAGAATCCGGTCGGTTTCCTGTTGGAGATATTGGGCCAGATGAATAGGATTTTTGACCCGGGAGACGTTGATCACGCCGCTAAAGTTTTGTCGCGCGCCGTCCATGAGGGCGGCGCTCATCCTCACCTGACCATCGGATTGCAGAACCGATCCCGTGCCGGCGTTAAAACGGGGTTCGTTTTCCAAACGCTCGCACCCCCGCACCACGGCCCCGAGGGCGGATTCTCCTTGCGAAAGCAGGGCGTAAACCTCCTCGACGATTTCCCGTAGAGAAGAGCGCACCGAGTCTAAGCCGCCTTTATCGTCGAGGGAACTGGCGCCGCCGTGGAGAATTAATTTGGGTTGCATGGGGGCAGTGAGGAATTAATCAGAGCCCTTGACGAGGATTGAACTCGTGACCTCACCCTTACCAAGGGTGTGCTCTACCACTGAGCTACAAGGGCGGGAAACGAAGATGGGCCGAGCTGGATTTGAACCAGCGTAGGCATAGCCAGCGGATTTACAGTCCGCCCCCATTAACCACTCGGGCATCGACCCATTTCTTTCACGATTTATAATCTTAGCACAAAGGGCGCCGGCGTCAAACTTTTTTTCGACGCTGTCCCGGAACTCGCCCCGCTTAAAAACAAAAAATCTACTCCAAGAGCGAACCTTTAACCCAATCTCGAACAGCCCGACGGAAGGCCCGGCGCCCGAGGGGGCGGTATTTCTCGATTAACTGGGGAATCTCCCGGAGGGGCAACTGGGGAAAAATAGCGCTGTGCTCGGTTTCTTGATAAGCGCCGTTTTCGAGTTGATAAATTGTCAATCTACCGGCGCTGTAACACCAAATCTCGGGAACGCCTAAACGCGCGTAGAGGGGCAGACGGGGCAAGGATTTACTGGTTAAATCAATTTCCAGCGCCAAGTCCGGCGGGGGATCTATCTCTAGATTAAACTGCAACTTGCCCCGCACTAGAGCTTCCCGCTGAAAGTAAAAGCAATTATCCGGCTCTACCCCCGCGGCCATCATTTCCCGTTTCCAGGTGGCGGAGCCGTAGCACTCGTAGTCGTATTCCAGATATTCCGCCGCGTCTTCAATCAAGATACTAATGGCCGTTTTGTAGTGTTCATGCTCAGGTATAGGACTCATAATTTCCAGTTCTCCGTCTAAATAAGCCACCCGGGCCGAGCGCCGTTCCCCCAGGGTCGCCAGCAGGGTCTCGAAGGCTTGCCAATCCAGATTATGCAAAACAACTTGGTCAGGCCGTTGACGGGTCAGCATTTTTGTTCTTGCCGTTAAAGCGTCGATTCCCCTAGCCTAGCTCAAACCAGCCGCGACAGGTCGAGTCAACCGGGGTTTAGCCACAGCGCCGAAAAGTAGGCTAAACTTTCAAACCAGTCGGCGCCGGTCTCGCTATCTTGCCCATGACGAACTTTGTAACTTTGTTTCCCCCCCTTGCCTTTGCCCTTGGCTCCCTCCTCTGGGCGGAGATCGTGCGGGATTGCTACCACGCCCTCGCCCATTACTGGCCTTGGTTAGGGCGTTTGCACAATTGGCACCATCGGGTTTTTCGGGCCGATCTGGTTCCTGTGAGCGGGGAAATCTACCGTCAAGCTCATTGGTACAACGATGTGCCGGAAGCCTCGGTGATGCTGGTTTTTAGCCTTTTGCCGGTTCTGGGCTTAGCCTTAACTCCGGCGCCGACTGTCTGGATTTACGCTCCCTTAGCGGGTAGCGTTTACACCCTCATTTTCCTCGGCGGCGCCGTGGCTCGGGGTTTAGGGCTACCCAACGCCGACGAATGGACGGATTTAACCCACCGTCCCGGCCCCTTTACGGCGCCGCCGGCGCCCTGGCGAGTCAATCGGACTTACCATTGGCGTCACCATTTCGATAATCAAAAAGCCTACTATTCGGGAACCTTGACCCTGGTGGATAAATTGCTAGGCACCGCCCTGTCCTTAAAAGGCAAAACCGTCGCCGTCACCGGCGCGAACGGAACTTTTGGCCGCGCTCTGCTGGCTCAACTCCAAAACCAGGGGGCGAAGGTCATCGCCCTGAGTTCCAGCTCCGAGACCGTTACCCTCCAACTGAAGGGGCAAGATCTGCCGGTGAAAACCGTCGCCTGGCGAGTTGGGGAAGAAGCGGCGCTCGGGGAATTATTTTCTAAGGCGGATATTCTGGTGATTAACCACGGCGTCAACGTCCACCAGCGCCGAACCCCCGAAGCGATCCAAGACGCCTACGAAATCAATACCTTTTCCGCCTGGCGTCTGTTGGAACTCTTTTTAACCACGGTGAAAACCAATCAGGACATCGCCACCAAAGAAGTCTGGGTCAATACCTCGGAGGCGGAAGTGGGGCCGGCCTTTAGCCCCCTCTATGAATTGAGTAAGCGCAGTTTGGGGGATATTATCACCCTGCGGCGGCTGGACGCGCCCTGCGTCATTCGTAAGTTAATCCTCGGCCCCTTTAAAAGCAACCTCAACCCCATTGGCATTCTCTCCGCCGATTGGGTAGCCCGCCAAGTGGTTCGCGGCGCTAAGGCGGACAGCCGTAATATCATTGTGACGATTAATCCTCTGACCTTTCTGACTTTCCCGGTTAAAGAGTTTTTTGTCTCCCTCTATTTCCGTCTCTGTTCTCGCCGGGGATAGGTTTTAGGTTAGTTTGTTCAGATTTGCCGTTATGCGACCATTTCCCCGCCTCCTGATTGGGGGGTTAACGACCCTTTTTCTGGGGGCCTGCGGCGCTCGTTCCGCCCAACTGACCTGCGTGGAGGCGCCGAAAACAGAAACCGCCGGCGCGCCCCTGGCCAATCTTCGCGTTAACGTCGGCGTCGACGCCAGCGAATCCATGCTGGGCTATGCGGCCAACCCCGCCAGTCGCTACGCCCAAGCCATTAACGCCCTCCATACCCTCTTGCAAACCCAGGGAAGCCAAACACGTTACTGGCGGGTCGGCGGCAATGAAAGCCAGACCCAAGCCCAAAGCGTCACTGCCGCCCAATTTCTTCAGGCCCGGACTCCCGCCTTTTACTGCGACCGCAATCAACCCTCTCCCCAATTTCCCTGCGTCACCAGCACGTTGGGGCAAATTTATAGTCTTCCCCAGGAGGCTAGCCCTTCCCCGGAACCGGACTCAGAATCCCCGGCCCCGGCGCCGCAAACCTTAACAGTTTTAATTACCGACCTCGAACCGGACGCCGCGGCGGTGGGGGATTTATCCGGCAAGATCAGCGCCCAGTTACGGGCTAACCCGGATTATAAAGTCGTTCTGCTGGGGGTGCGGAGCGAATTTGACGGCAATCTTTTTCCCGCCATGAGCGGCGCGTTTCCCGCCACCCGTTATCAGGTTAACCGGGCGGAAGTGGAAACTAAGGGGCGGCCCTTTTTTGTGCTCATGAGCGGCCCCCAGGGCGCGGTGGACGCGCTGGTGAAGGAATTTCGGCGCTTGCCCCTGGACGTCAATCGTTCCTTCCGAGCTGCGTCCTTTGCCATTAACGCCCAGGACACCGTCACCCTCGACCGGAGCGCCGTGGCGGAGAAAATCAATAACTGCGTCAGTCAAAGCGGCGCTCTCAATCGCCAGCGCCCCGCGGAGGAAAATCAATGGTTGCTCCTAGAGCAAGACGGCGCCCAGTGCGAGGGGGAACAATCCCTAACCCTCAAGGTTCCTTCCCGCTCTTCCCCCACCCTAGCGGGGGGAGATCTGACCGAAGCGGAACTTAAACCGGAGTTATTCGCCGTCTCCCAACCCTGGGGCGCCGTGGAAAAAGCGGCAATTAAACAAGACCAGTTAATACTGAATTTGCGGTTAGACGGGCAAAAACTCCCCCCCAAAAAAGGGGAGGCGCTGTTTGTGACTCTGCCCCGGCGGGAGTTAGACCGGGCCGTTTGGCAGGACTGGGATACCGACGTCGCCCAACCTGACGGCGCCAGAACCCAAAACCTGCTGCTCTTTGTCAGCGGTCTTCGCGGCGCCGTGGAGCGGGAGAGCCAAAACAAGGACGGCGACTTAGCGGCTAAATATTGCCTCGGCCTGGTTCGCTACCCCTGAGGCGGAAGGCGACGGGCCATCGACGTCCTCGCCGCCCTATGCCCTAGGCCGAGCGCCGATAGCGGGCGGTGTCCCCGGCGGCGACGGTATTGAGCACAAACTCTTCGCTCAGGTAGCCAAAGGTTTGGATCAGGTGGGCGACGCACCCCGTCCAGCCCGTTTGGTGACTGGCCCCGATGCCGGCGCCGTTGTCGCCGTGGAAGTACTCGTAGAAGAGGATCAGGTCTTGCCAGTGGGGATCGCTTTGGAATTTTTCGGCGCCGCCATAGACGGGACGGCGGCCGTCTTCATCCTTGAGAAAGATGGCTCCGAGACGGTCGGCGATTTCCTTGGCCACCTCAAAGAGGTTCATCATTTGCCCCGAGCCGGTGGGACATTCCACTTGAAACTCGTCGCCGTAGTAGCCGTAGAGGAGAATCAAGGAGCGCACCAGCAGGAAATTCACCGGCATCCAGATGGGGCCCCGCCAGTTGGAGTTGCCCCCAAACATCCCCGTATCGGAGTCGCCGGGGAGGTACTGGACGGTGAAATCCTGACCGTTGTGGCTGAAAACGTAGGGATTGTCCAGATGGTAACGGGAGAGCGCCCGAATGCCGTAGGGGCTAAGGAACTCGTTTTCGTCCAGCATGTAGGCCAGAATCCGGCGTAATTTGGTCTCGTTGACAATGGAGAGCATCAGCCGGCCTTTCACGCCCCGTTGCTCCGGCAGATGAATATTGGCGATCAACTCCGGGTGGCGCTTGTTAAAGTCCCGGATCCGCTGGATCAGGCGAGGCAGTTTTTCCACCACATCCCCTGGAAAAACCGACACCGCCATGAGGGGGAGCAGTCCCACCATGGAGCGCACTTTCAGGCGAGTGCAATCGCCGTTGGGCAGGCGCAGAAGGTCGTAGAAGAAGCCGTCCTCTTCGTCCCAGAGTTCGTCCTGATTATCGCCAATGCGATCCATCGCCCCGGAAATCCAGAGGGTATGCTCGTAGAATTTAATCGCCAAATCCTCGTAGAGGGGATCGTGAAGCTCCAACTCAACGGCGATCTGCAACATCCGTTGGCTAAAGAAGACCATCCAGGCGGTGCCGTCGGCCTGCTCTAGGTAACCGCCGGTGGGGAGGGGGGAACTGCGGTCAAAGACGCCGATATTGTCCAGCCCCAGGAAACCCCCTTCAAAGAGGTTATTGCCGCCTTGGTCTTTGCGGTTCATCCACCAGGTAAAGTTGATCGGGAGTTTAGAAAACGCGTATTTTAAGAAATTAACATCGCCCTTGCCGTCATTTCGTTCCCGGTCGAGAGTGTAAACTTCCCAGGTCGCCCAGGCGTGGACGGGGGGATTGACGTCCCCAAAGTTCCATTCGTAGGCGGGAATTTGCCCGTTGGGATGGAGGTAGTCTTCCCGCAACATCAGATCCAGTTGCTCCTTGGTAAAATCCGGGTCGATCAAACTCAGGGGCAACATGTGGAAGGCTAAATCCCAGGCGGCAAACCAGGGATATTCCCACTTGTCGGGCATGGAAATCACATCGTTGTTATACATGTGAAACCATTCGTGGTTGCGGACGCGGCGCCGCTCCTGGGCGGGCATCCAGGGCAAAATTCCGTGTTCCTTCAGCCACTGATCTAGGTCGTAGTAAAAATACTGTTTCGACCAGAGCATCCCCGCCAGCGCCTGACGCATGACGTTATAACGGTCGGGGTCGTTTTCCACGGCCCGGGGGGCGATGGAATCGTAAAAGTCGTCGGCTTCCTGAATCCGTTGCGCGAACAGGGCCTCAGCGCCGTTAAAGGGATCGCCGACAGTCTCCGGCGCCGTCGGGGTTAAGCGGAGGTAAACGGTTTGAGATTCCCCCGGCGCTAGATTGAGAACGTAGTGGGGAGAAACCTTGGTGCCCCGCTCTCCGTTCACCGCCTCGGTTTGCCCGTTGACAACGTAGTTATTAATCCCGTCTTTGACGTAGGGGCTGGCGTTTTCGCCCCCAAAGAGGCGGGCGTTATTGGATTCATTTTCCGTAAAGAGCAAATCCACCGGCCGGTCGCAGTAGAAGTAGTATTGCCCCAGCAGGTCGGTAAAGAGAGGATCGGCGTGGTAAGCCTTAACGGCGCCGTTCACCGCTTCCAGCGCCGGCTTAGCGCCGCCCCCTTCCCATGACCAGGTATTACGGAACCAGAGGGTGGGTAACAGGTGAAGCGGCGCCGTTTCCGGGCCCCGGTTAACCGCGGTGATTTTAATGGTCAGGTCTTCTGGACTAGCCTTGGCGTATTCCACAAAGACGTCAAAATAGCGGTCTTCGTCAAAAACCCCAGTATCTAACAGTTCATACTCCAACTCGTCCTTGCTCCGGCGCCGGTTGGTCTCGATCAAATCGCCGTAGGGAAAAGCCGCCTGGGGGTATTTGTAGAGGTATTTCATGTAGGCGTGGGTCGGCGTGCTATCCACATAGAAATAGTACTCTTTAACGTCTTCGCCGTGGTTGCCTTCGCTGTTGGTTAAGCCAAATAAGCGTTCCTTCAGAATCGGATCTTGTCCATTCCAAAGCGCCAGGGCAAAACAGAGGAGATTATTGCTATCCGTAATGCCCCCCAAACCGTCCTCTCCCCAGCGGTAGGCCCGGGAGCGGGCTTGGTCGTGGGAGAAATAGGCCCAGGCGTTGCCGTCGCTGGAGTAGTCTTCCCGCACGGTGCCCCATTGGCGCTCGCTCAGATAAGGCCCCCATTTTTTCCAGGGCGCTTGACCCTGACGAGCTTCTTCAAGACGCTGAGATTCGATGGTCATACTCGTTAAATTACTCCGCGGTAAATTGAGTCATCCTCTCCAGAGAAGATGTTCTCAAATCTTAGAGTTAAAAGGGGCGACGCCTCCTCATAATCGCGGATCCAGTTACTTCGCTTCTAACCCATTAGCGCCGGCTTGAATTGCCACTTTCATCGGGACGGAGAGCGTAACGGCCGGCCAATGGCGGCGCCGGCGCCGAGACGTCTCGCTAAAAACCCAAATACCGGAACGGTGAAGGGGATCTTGAGGAGAAGTCATGGTTTGGGGCGATGAAGGTTTGTGATAATTATCGGCGCTTGAACCCACTCCGGCCCGCCGCTCTTTCTACCTCCGGTTCCCCTCCTTGGAGGGGTTAGGGGTGGGTCTCCTTTCCGGTTTACCCACCCTGCCCCAGAGGAGGCGTTAACCAGCGCCTAACCTTTAGCCTTTTCCACCTCCGCAATCCGCAGAACCGTTTTCAAAACCGAGTCGGGATTCAAACTGATGGAGTCGATGCCCAATTCCACCAGGAACTCCGCAAACTCGGGATAATCCGACGGCGCTTGACCGCAGATGCCGATCTTGCGACCGTGTTTCTTGGCAGTTTCGATGGCGAGTTTCACCATCCGTTTCACCCCTTCGTTACGCTCGTCAAAGAGATGAGCCACCAAAGAAGAATCCCGGTCTAAACCCAAGGTTAACTGGGTTAAATCGTTGGAGCCAATGGAAAAGCCGTCAAAGACCTGGGCGAATTCATCGGCGAGGATCACGTTGCTGGGCAGTTCGCACATCACATAGATTTCCAGACCGTTAACGCCCCGTTTGAGGCCGTGTTTTTCCATTTCCGCGACGACCTTGCGGCCTTCCTCCGGGGTGCGGCAGAAGGGAATCATGGGAATAACGTTGGTTAAGCCCATTTCGTCCCGGACAATTTTCAGCGCCTGACATTCCAGGGCGTAGGCTTCCCGGTAATTGGGATCGTAGTAGCGGGAGGCGCCGCGCCAGCCGATCATCGGGTTTTCTTCCTTGGGTTCAAACTGACGACCGCCCAGGAGATTGGCGTACTCGTTGGATTTAAAATCTGACATCCGCACCACCACCGGTTTGGGATAGAACGCCGCCGCGATCATCCCCACGCCGTGGGCCAGTTTATCGACAAAGAATTGGGAGCGGTTGTCTTTATAAAGCTTGGTCAATTCGGCGATTTCCAGCTTGGCTTCTACGTCCTCCAGTTCGTCGAATTTCATCAGCGCCAGGGGATGGGCTTTGATGTGGTTAGCGATGATAAATTCCAGACGGGCCAAACCGACGCCGTCCGCGGGATAACTGGCGAAACCAAAGGCCTGTTCCGGGTTGCCCACGTTCATCAGAATTTGGGTCTTGGTGCGGGGGATATTATCCAGCGCCGTTTCTCGGACTTCAAAGGGCAGGAGGCCGGTAAAGACATGGCCTTCGTCCCCCTCGGAGCAACAGATGGTGACGTCTTGACCTGTGGTAATGGTTTCCGTGGCGTCCCCGCAACCGACAATGGCCGGAATCCCCATTTCTCGGGCGATAATTGCGGCATGGCAGGTCCGGCCCCCCTGATTGGTGACAATGGCCGACGCCTGTTTCATAATCGGCTCCCAATCCGGGTCGGTGCGGTTGGTAATGAGCACTTCCCCAGGGCGGAAGAGATTAATCTCCGAAACGTTGCGAATCACCTGGGCCGTGCCCTGACCAATGGCGGCGCCGACGCTCCGCCCCGTGGCTAAAACGGCGCTGTGTTTTTGCAGTTCGTAGGTTTTGATAATATTGGCGGATTTCTGGGACTGCACCGTTTCCGGGCGGGCTTGAACGATGAACAACTCTCCCGTTTTACCGTCCTTGGCCCACTCGATATCCATGGGAGTATAGACTCCCCGAACTTGAGAATAGTGATCCTCAATAATGCAAGCCCAGCGAGCCAGTTGCAGGATTTCGGCGTCGTTAATGCAATATTTTTCCCGCTCCGGCTCTCCCACTTCCACATTTTTTGTCAGTTTGGTGCCGCCGACGTCGTAGACCATTTTGATGGCTTTACTGCCCAGACGTTTCTCTAAAATCGGTTTAAAGCCTTCCTTAAGGGTGGGTTTAAAAACAAAATATTCATCGGGGTTAACGGCGCCTTGCACCACGTTTTCCCCCAAACCGTAGGCCGCGGTAATCAG
This sequence comes from Cyanobacteria bacterium RI_101, assembly GCA_016471375.1. GTDB lineage: Bacteria > Cyanobacteriota > Cyanobacteriia > Cyanobacteriales > Microcystaceae > Synechocystis. The sequence goes on along the minus strand of WGLZ01000090.1, from coordinate 6,400 downwards.
CGCCGCGTTTTTGAAACCCGTTTCCGTATCGATGGAGAACATCACCCCGGAGGTGGCCAGGTCGGAGCGCACCATTTTTTGCACCCCCACGGAGAGCGCCACGGCAAAGTGGTCAAAGCCGTTGTGGTGGCGGTAGGAAATGGCCCGGTCGGTGAAGAGGGAGGCGAAACATTTATGGCAGGATTCCAAGACCCCCTTGAGGCTATGGACGTTTAAATAGGTTTCCTGTTGCCCGGCAAAGCTGGCTTCCGGCAGATCCTCCGCCGTGGCGCTGGAACGCACCGCCACATCCACCCCGGAGCAGTGCATCTTGTAGCCGTAGCGGTCGCACATGGCGCTGTAGGCTTCGGCGATGGCGATCTGTAAATCCTGGGGAAAGGGGGTGTCGAGGATTAATTCTCGGGCCGCCTGACCCCGTTCCTGGAGGTTAGCCATATCGTTCACGTCTAGATCGGCGAACAGATCCCGCAGTTTCGCTTCCAAACCGGCTTCCCGAATGAAGTAGCGGTAGGCGTAGGCGGTGGTGGCAAAGCCCGAGGGCACATTCACCCCCCGGGGTTGCAGTTGTTGGATCATTTCTCCTAAAGACGAGTTCTTACCCCCCACCAGTCCCACGTCGTGGGTTCCCACTTCTTCAAACCAAAGAATCAACGCGTTTTCTTTGGCGGCGGCGGTCGGTTTTTCTAAAACGGCGCTAACCATATTGTTATCCCTCGAATTGATAACTTCAGTTTAGCGAGGGGCCGGCGCCGAAATTTGTCTTGTTTTCATTATTTTACAAGTCTCTAAATTTCTTAATCTTATGAAGAAATGTTAATGGTCAAAGGGGAAGAAACGCTGAAGAACTCGGGGTAATTACTAGGAGCGCGCCTCCGATTTGGCGGTTTATCTGTGTACTTTTGCCCCCCGCGACCCTAACTCGGGATGTCCGGCTTGTGGTTCCCGAGCGTAGGGATCCCTGAGCTTTGTCGAAGGGTCGAGGGGAGGTTGGGGGGATGAGTCGGTGTGAGGGTTTTAACTACCGTGTCTTTTAACTATGTTGACCTGCGAGGACTCCGGGAAATGGCTGTAACCCCTATTCTCTCGTTACAGCCCTCGCACCCTTACGGGGTAAGGGTTTCAGCGTTTTTATTGGGGCGTTGGCGGTCGTGGGTGGGGTCGATTTTAACAGCCCTCGCAAACCGGCGCTGGACTCCTTATGGGGCAAGGGTTTAAAATGGGGCTGTCTCTACTCGCTAGAGGCGCTAATTGATTGGAAACGGTAGCCAATTTGTTCGGGCCGCTCAACACGGCTGGGGTTGGGTCTCTACTCGCTAGAGGCGCTAATTGATTGGAAACCTCGATCCTGACGACCAGAGCGGCGTATTGGCCCTTGTCAGTCTCTACTCGCTAGAGGCGCTAATTGATTGGAAACTGCCGTAGGCTAGCGGGGCATTTTTGACGGACTTGGTCTCTACTCGCTAGAGGCGCTAATTGATTGGAAACGATGATCCCGGAGTTCATCAGGGCGCCGAAGCCCAAGGCGTCTCTACTCGCTAGAGGCGCTAATTGATTGGAAACGGGACTTCATAATTATGCTCGATAGCATACTCAAGGATTGTCTCTACTCGCTAGAGGCGCTAATTGATTGGAAACGCGCAGACTTTAACGACAAGGCTGTTCGGGTTGCTGGCTACAGTCTCTACTCGCTAGAGGCGCTAATTGATTGGAAACAAACCACGCCTCGCAGATATCAAAACGGTCAAAGTACATGTCTCTACTCGCTAGAGGCGCTAATTGATTGGAAACAGCTGGGCGCGCATTACCACAACGCTGTAGAAGTGAGTCGTCTCTACTCGCTAGAGGCGCTAATTGATTGGAAACAAGTACCCTGCCTTGTCATCCCACTCCACCGCTTCAATGGTCTCTACTCGCTAGAGGCGCTAATTGATTGGAAACGAAAGGCGGGAAATAACATCGCCCTTATCTCGTTCGTCCCGGTCTCTACTCGCTAGAGGCGCTAATTGATTGGAAACTCTAAGGTTTTTTGATCGTCAATTAACTCATTGATTGCCAAGGTCTCTACTCGCTAGAAGCGCTAATTGATTGGAAACTTCGGATAGGCTGTAATCAGTCTTGAGTGCATCATAGTCTCTACTCGCTAGAGGCGCTAATTGATTGGAAACTAACCGAGTTCCATGACGCGAGAATGTTGTTGGAGTTTGTCTCTACTCGCTAGAGGCGCTAATTGATTGGAAACTTGTATTCTCCAGACCGCCTTGCTTTCTCCACCGCTTGTCTCTACTCGCTAGAGGCGCTAATTGATTGGAAACAAGGAGTCACCCTTGCCAGCGTTAAACCAGATGTTAGTCGGGTCTCTACTCGCTAGAGGCGCTAATTGATTGGAAACGGTTCGACCATAACTGTAAAGCCCGACGGATAACGGTTAGTCTCTACTCGCTAGAGGCGCTAATTGATTGGAAACCAATCCCCTCTAGTGTGTCTCTGAAAAGCCATACATCCATCGTCTCTACTCGCTAGAGGCGCTAATTGACTAAAAACAAAACACTTTTACTTCTTTTGGTGACTATTTTGACAAAGGTTTCTACTCACTAGAAGCATTAATTGATCAAAAAATAATGCCCGTCCCTCCAGCGCCGAGACGGGCATTTTTATTAAGTATCTAATTTGAACCCTAAGCTTTCTTTCTAGCCGCGCCGAAGTTTAGGGCAGAGGAAAAACTTGGATTTTATTTTGGAGCGAATCTAAATAATCTTTTCGGGGCGAAGCCACGGCGCCGAAAATAGTCACGATCTGAAAATCTTCTTGATGGGAAATCCAAACAGGAGAAGGTTTAACCTTTCCGTGAACTTGTCCGCAGAGATTACCGTTATAGTTCCGTTCACCGCGTCGTTCAAGTTTAAATTGATCACTATGAAGTTGAGCCAAAGCATACGGCTTACTAAAACGCTCCTGACCAGAAGTGATGATAATACGGCAATTTTGATCAGCCACATCATGCCAATTACTTTCATTAACGGCGCCGACATTTCTTAACTGATGATGAAGAATAGACCGACCGCTGATAATTCCCAGAGCGCCGTAAAACTCCCGCAACCGTCGCTTAAATAAACGGGCAAACTCTTGAGCCGTCAGGTCTTCTGAATCGCCCCAAGGATCTGGATCGGATTCAACATATAGACTCGAACCTCGCCACCAAGGCGCGTATGGGCGGCTTTGACGAGAATAACAGGGGCGTCGCGCTCCCTGCCCAATACCGCCTAGATTAAACATCAACCAAGTTAAATTTTTCAAAAGTGTCTGTAAATCTTCCCTATTTTGCGGCGCTTCTGAGGAAAAACTTAGCGTCATTACTCCAGTCATTTCTCCAACCTTATCCTTTTTATCCTTGGCTTCTTTTTGGAGAATACGACCCTCTAAAATACGGATCGTTAAAAAGCCAAGAGACGGAGTAGGATTAATCGCTCCAAAAATTTTACCTTCCCAAGTTTGAGCATCATTGGCAGATAGAACCCCCAAGGCAAAAACTCTAAACCAATAGCGCAACATTGACTTAAACGCTGTCGGTCGGACTTCCGCTTGATTAATTCCATTATCAAAGCGATTCTTTTGTTCGTTCCACCGACCCGCTTTTTGATAGCTGTGAATTAATTGCCCCTCCAAAGCAAACTCAACTTCCAGAAAGGGCTGAATTAAAGGTTTCTGCCGATTTTCCAATAATTGCCCATAACCCGTATTAACCTGAGATCCGGCGCCGTTAGCTAATCCAGCAACTAACCACTGTTTTACCTGATTAAGCAGGTTTTGATCTTGACAACCCGTAATGAGACCCAAGCCAATCACAAAAGTGGGTTCTTTGAGTGATAAAAATGGATTAGGATTGGGAGAATAGTCCGGGACATCGTCTTTCCAACTCCAAATATTGTTAGCCATATCCATCGTTAGGCATTGGCCAGACGTGGGATAAGCGTCAAAGAAAACCACCTTACCGGCTTGATCCTTTTGATCGGCGTCTAAAGATCCGAAATGCTTCACAATTAAAGGATCTGTTACCGCCTTTTGCCAACTTTTACCCGTGTTTTCCATCACTTCTCGGATCGCTTGAGCGCGAGCGACCCCCCGTAAACTCGCCGAGGGAATATAAGGCATTCCTAGAGAGTCAAAAGCCGGCAGTAAAATACTCTCCGGCCCCCGATGTCCGCCGACCCGAATCCGCCAGGGGGCAGTCACTTCAAAGGAGAGAGAAGCCATTTTTTTAGTACGGGCAACGCAACGCTTCAGACGAGTGTCATAATTTTTGGCGCTCTCCATTGCCTTTTGAAGAATTTGCACTTTAGTCGGGTCTTTGTACTGATAATCAGCGGGGCGCATCCAGCGTAAATACTCGACAAAAGAAGCCGTTTTATCGGGAGAGGGTTCGTTATCAGGATCAAGCCAGCAGGAAGGCGGTTTGTGGGAATCATTCCCGCCTCCCCCCAGAGGGCGACCGCCGCCGTCTTTTGAGCCGCCCCCATGTCCAGAGACAGGTGTTAAAATAACTTTCTTTTTACGTGTATCCTTTGAAGCGGTCTGATCACCGATAGTTCTCGGCGCTGGAGGTTGAGGTTTATTCGGTTTTGGTCTTTCGGTTGGGCTAGGCATGGCAATAATAAACTAGAGATTGTGAAAAATTTTAAATACTGAATTATTGGGCGCCTTGAATATCGTGATAAATGGCGTTAGCCCAAAAGCCAAATTCATTGGCAAGTTCAATGGCTAAACCTGTCAAACCCAAATAATCATTGGCAGGAAGTCCAACAATATTTTTCAAGTCATCATCTCCCGCTAAATCATTACGGTCAGCCAGCTTCTGTAAATGTTTAAAAAATGACTTAACGACGAGTCGGCGCTGTTCTTGATCCTTGCTAATCGCTTTTTCTTCAGCTTTTAAACGCAGAAGCCCCCAAGTTGAAATATAGACATAAAGTTCTTGAGCTTGATTTTTTTGGTCTTTAAGACCCTTTTTAGCTTTTTCAAAATCTGGAATTAACTTTTGATAGTCTTTTCGTAAATGAGTTAAAGACTCAAAAGCGGATTTGCTGAGACTACGAGAATCAAAGCTAACCATGATATTCTCCTAATAAATCAAAGTAATGTACAAATTATGTGAATGACTCGACAAAACCGCGACCAAGGCTTTCTTGTCCTCCAATTTGTAATGTAGAATGGTCGCTTAACAGCGCCGTAAAATCTTGTTCAGCTTGTTTGATGTTGAGAGTCTGCGAAGTCGTTCCCCAAGGAAAATACATTAAACTATCCGGTGGGATAGCTTCCTCGTAGCGCAAGCTACCATCTTGTACGGTTTTATGATCATTAAGTTTAATTTTAACCTGACGCCATAAACCCATTTGAATGACCGTTGCGCAGTGCTGATCTGATAAGACTAAAACCCGTTCAATACCGGCAATCTCTTGATTAGAGAGAAATTTTTTAACCTCATCATTTTTCTTAACCGGATTGATTTCCAGAGACCGTAACTTGCCCCGAATGGCGCTGGAGGGAATATAGGGAAAATTAGTATGGGACTCGCGGGCAATTCCGAGAAGATTACCTTCTTGGGTCGCGCCGCCTGTGTGTAACGGAGAGAGCAGATAGAGGTGTTGAATACGCATAGTCTTGACCAAGTTTAGAGAATGTCAATCAATTAGGCGCTCCGAAGAGGAGCATTGTTTTAGCGATTAATATTGGGCGGCGCTTAAGCGGTTCACAATTTCCTCATTGAGCAGATTAAACGGATTGACCGGATTAAAGTCGGGCTTAACCATTTTCAAGATTTCCTCGATAGTTTCTAAAATCTCTGCTTCATTTTCAAGATAAGAAACCCCCTTAAGTTCATGGACTAAATTATTTCTGAGATTACACACATTTTCAATCCGGTTAAGCAAGAGAATTAGATCTTTTGAATCTTCAAAAAATTTTAGAATGGCAATTAACGCCACTCGGCTTAAATCTCCTTCAATTCTCAATCGTTGACCGCTATCAGTTTTATAGTTCTGAATATACTGACCAAGTTTTCCTTGCTGAATTTGGGAGCGCACTTGATTTTCCGTATCCTTCCACTTTAGCTGAATAAGGCTAATACCCAAAACTTTTTGCTTGACCAAGAATTTAAGAATATTTTCCTGAAAAGCAATAATGAGTACCAGTAAGTCGGCATATTGTTTTGTTTGAGCCTTGATTAAGCACTTGTAATAGACTTCTTGCAATAAATCTAAAATATAGCCCTCATTCCGCAGGTTGATAAATAATTAACTACATGGGTAGTAATAATACTCAACAGGGGGGCCTAAAAGGTGAATAATGAGACGACGTTCCTCGTTGAGATTACTAATCTGCCATTCCCCGTCTAGGTTAACTCGGT
>WGLZ01000007.1 GCA_016471375.1 Cyanobacteria bacterium RI_101 | reverse complement strand
ATGGTCTTTTGTAAACTATAAGATTAACAAGGTTTGGATTTGGCTTGTTATAGATCGTAAAACTCGACGAATACTGGCTTGCTATATTGGAGATTGGACAAGAAAATCTGCTCAAAAACTATGGGATAGTTTACCAGAGCGATACCGACAAAATGCGACTTGCTACACAGACCTCTGGCAAGCTTATAAAAAAGTAATTCCAGAGTCTCAACATCGACCAGTTGGGAAAGAAAGTGGAGAAACAAATCATATTGAACGCCTAAATAATACATTTAGACAAAGATTATCTAGGCTTGTTCGTCGAACTCTTTCCTTCTCAAAAAGTCTCTTTAATTTGCGGAGGGCTGTGTGGAATTTTATCCACTATTATAATGCACAACTCGCAAATTCATAACTCTATCACTACGTTAGAGTTTCTACCCTCATTTTGAGCGAATAAACACTCTAAATTTTCCTTAAGAAGAACAATCCACTTAAACTGCTCGGTGTTGTCAGCCAGGGGTTGGCCATCGCTCTCGGGGTAAACAATTTCTCGGTCGAGGGCTAGAGTCATGGGTCAAATCCTCCTCGTTTTCTTTCCCAGTCTAGCCCAGAGCCTAAAGCGCCCCGGCGGCGGTCTGATCCAAGACGCTCCCCAAGTGGGCGGTTAAATTCAGCGCCTGAATCACCGGAGCGCCGTCTAACCCCTGGGGATAGTCAATGACGCTGACGCCGCCGTTGCCCTGTTTAATTTTCCAAAAATCCGCGGCGGTTAATCCCAACAGATCCGCCAAAATCACTTTGTTAATAGCGTCGTGGGCCACCACAATACCGAGGGTTTTATCCGCTTCGGCGCTGTAGTGAGCCACCCGCTCCCGCCAGCAACGGACGGCCCGCTCCCAGACCTGTTGTAAATTCTCGCCCTCCGGCATCTGCACCGTTTCCGGGGCCGTTTTCCACTCTTGGAGTAGGCCGGGAAAGTCCGCTTCGATTTCCGTTTCTAATTTCCCTTCCCAAAGGCCATGGCAAATTTCCGTTAGGTCGGGTTGTAAATCTAAAGAGATTGGGGGATGGGACTGCAAAATAATTTCCGCAGTTTCCTTGGGGCGGGCCATGGGGCTGGAGATGGCGAAATTGAGGGGGACTTCCTTTAAAAAAGCACCGGCCTGTCGGGCCTGCTCCCGCCCCTTTTCGTTGAGGGGAATATCGCGAATCCCCTGAAAACGGGACTCCCGGTTCCACTGGGTTTCCCCGTGGCGAATCAGTAACAGTCGCAGGGCGTTGGTTTCCGAGCGGGGCGGGGGTAAGGGAATGCCTAAATGGGCGGTTTGGTTTAAGGATTCTAGCTGAACCGGCGCTCCCCAAGCGCCGCTAAAGTTTAAAACATTAATATTACAATTGGATTGCTGGAGGCGGTGGTAATGGGAGAGGGGAATCCCCAGCGCCGACATCAGGAGACAGCGGTTAATGCCGTTGTGGGCGACGATGAGGATGGTTTTTCCCTCGGCTTGGGGCAAGATGGTTTGCCAAAAGCCCTGGGCTTGGGCGTATAACTCTCGCACTGGATAAAAGGTTTGACCCTCTAAGGTCATGGTCAAATCCTGGGGGCTTTCGTGCCAGAGGCGATATTCTTCGGGATATTCCCGCTTCACATCCTCCTTGCGCCAATTTTCCCAGAGGGGCAGGTTAATTTCCAATAACTGTTCCGTAGGCACCAGCGCCGGGGGTTGGGGAAAATGCTGGCGGATGATTTCGGCGGTGTGTTTGGCGCGTTGCAGGGGACTGCAATAGAGGGTTTGGATGGGCAGGTTTCCGAGGACTTGGCCTACCAGTCCGGCCGCAGTCTGGCCCTGCTCCGTCAATACCGACGCGTCGCTCCGGCCCTGAATCCGTTTTTGGGCGTTGTAACTGCTTTGTCCATGCCGCACGAGAATGACGCGAGTAGCCAAACCCCTGACCTCCCTAGTAATTTTTATGGTTTTGTCGAAAATTTGTCGGCAAATTTCGGCGCCCCCATTGTGCCATCCTCCACGGCGCCGGGCAAGGGGAGGGGAAGCTCAGGGCCTAGTATTATTTTTGAAACCCCCTTCATTCTTCTCCCATGTTCCCCTTTCGCCGCCGACTCGCCGGGATCTGCCTCGGCGCTGTAACCGGTCTTCTCTGGGCTTGTCCCCTCCTCGCCGCGGAAAAGCTCTTTTTCTCCTACGGCCCCTTAATGCTGTCCCTTGAGGTGGAGTCCCTCAGCGCCTTTGCCCAGACCGGCGCCGTCGATCCCGATTTGGCGTTTTATCTCAATCAGGTTTCCCCAGAACAGCAGAAAGCTTTCCGGGCGGCGCTGACCCGACCCCTTCCCATTGATCCGGTCATGGCCTCCCGTTTTTTCAACAGCGCCATGGGGCAAGAGATACTACAACACTTGGGCAAGGGAATCACCCTTCCGGGGGGAAGCAACGGCGCCTACGCCTTGAGGGCCGCCATTGTTCAAGCGGCCTTTGAGCCGGGGGGCTTGACTATGCTCAAGGTGTTGCAAAAGTTGCCTACAGATATACAGGTTCAGGGGGAAGTCGCGGCGGGCTTCGCTCAAAAAATCCAAGACCTCGTTTTGGCCACGGAAACCCTAGTCCAAGAGTTGCGCCGGCTCACCGCCCAGGAAGCGGCGCTGACTCCCCAGATTAATTATGGGCGACTGCCGGATCTGCGTCAGCCCGGCCCCTACGGGGTGAAAAAAACGGTTTGGAATCTGGTGGATTCCTCTCGTAACCGGGCGTTTTATGTGGACGTCTTTCAACCCCAGAACCCGCCTGAGGGGGAATTGCCAGTAGTGGTCTTTTCCCACGGCTTGGCTTCTCGCCCGGAAGATTACGCCGTTAGCCTCCAGCATTTAGCCTCCTATGGCTACGTCGTCGCGGCGCCGCAACATCCGGGAAGCGACAAAATTTATCTGGAGGAAATGTTGGCGGGCTACCACCGGGATATTTTCGACGAGCAAGAGTTTATTAACCGGCCTTTAGATTTAAAGTTTGTCCTCGACGAACTGGAGCGCCGTAATCCGGGGGAATTTCAGGGGCGTTTAAATCTCCGACGGGTCGGGGTCGCGGGCCACTCCTTTGGAGGCTACACCGCCCTGGCCGTCGCCGGCGCCGAAATTGATTTTGAGAATCTAGAGCGAGACTGCCAACGCCCCTACAGTGGGATTGATATTTCTCTTCTGCTGGAATGTCGAGCCTTGGCGCTCCCCCGCCAGCGCTATTCCTTCCGCGATCCCAGAATCCAAGCGGTCTTTGCCGGCAATCCCGTCAATCGGAGTATTTTTGGACGCAAAGGACTGGAAAAAATCCAAATTCCGACTCTGCTGGCTTCCGGGAGCGACGACCCGGCGGCGCCGCCGGCGCTGGAGCAGATCAATTCTTTTCTCTGGTTAACGACGCCGGATAAGTATTGGTTGTTGCTGGAGGGCCAAGCCCACGTGAATTTTACGGAATTGGACGCGGGTTTAACCGAAACCATCAATTCCACGCTTGACTTGGTTTTACCGAGTCAAAATTTACTCTACGATTACGTCAAAGGAACTTCCGTCGCCTTCTTTGAAACCTATATTCGCGCCGATCCCCAAGGGGCAGACCGCTATCGCGCCTATCTCAACCCCGCCTACGCCGAATATCTCAGCGCCGGGCAAGTCTTTAAGTTAGATATGATCACTGGAAAATCGGCGCCCCAACTCCGCCAGTTAGTGGACAATTTTCGAGCGGAACACGGGGGTCTGCTATCGGACTAGACCCTCTCTGAAAATGAATCATGAACAAGCTCCGGTTAGCTCCCCCCTTTCCAAGGGGGGTTGGGGGGATCAACAGGGGATTGCGTTCACGACTCATCCGTAAATGCTATATATAGAGTTGGCTCCTAGGTCTAGAGACGCTAGATTGCGTCATTTTTTCAACCCAGCTTCTTGGTCAAGCAACATGGACAAAGACACAAAATTCGCCCTCCTCGTCCTTGGCGTCCCTTTTCTAGGACTCGCTTACTGCGCTTTGATCCTGGCGGTGATGAGCTTGTCCGCCGGCGCTCGGCAACATCCGATTATCACCGCCACAGTTTTTGTCCTAGCGCCGTCCCTGATTTCCGGCTCCGTTTGGCTTTGGTCTTCTTTTCAGGCGAAGAACAAAGCCAAATTGGGTCTTTAACTGCCGGCTAAATATAGGCCGACACGTCCTCCTGACAGTCGTCCGCTAGGTAAGAGAGCGCCCGAAAGCGGAGACCCACCAGTTGCTCGTAGAGGGGATTGAGTTTGCAGAGGGGGGGGATATGAACCAGTTTGCGGCCAAAGAGGGTAATGTCCCGCTCAAAGGGGCATTGGGGCGGCACTAGATGGCAGATAAAACGGGCCAGACGGGGGTCGTGGATGGCCATGCCGTCTAACCAGTCCTTAACAGGGTGAAGCAAATCCGGGTGGGGATGCTCCTGGGCGGTCTCGGTGTCCTGGGGGTCGCAGAGGGTGTGTTCCAAGGATTCCAGCGCTTTGACTTTAATGCCTAGGGCCACGCTAAAATCCTTGAGAATTTCGGCTTCCGGGGGAGAATAGAGGCCGTCGGCGATGGCCACTAAAACGGCGGTGCGCAGAAAATTTTCGGCGGTAATTTTGCTCTGTCCCAAACCTTCCGCTAGATCGGCGGCGCTGATGGTTTTAAACAAAACAGTATCGGGGTCGGAACAGCCCATTTCCTGGGTCAAGTTAGCAATCAGGCTTTGCTCCGTCTCCGTAAAATCGCCATCTGCCCAGGCGATGGTCAACAGCCCCCGCAACCAGGCGGCAATTTGGACGTCGGTATAGTGGGCTGGGGCAATGGATACCATAACGCGATCGCTCCTATCCAAGAAGGGGAAGGTTTCCCCGTTTCGTTTAACTCTATTATGACGCCCCTTTTTCTGAGACTTTCACCCATCTCGGCCGGTTTTCCCCCTATTCCCAGCCCTCGGCGCTCGGCGACGACGGGTTCGGGACGGATTGACCGCCCTGGGGAGGGAGTAAACGCAGACCCATACCGGCCGGAGCGCCGGGGATTTCTTTTTCCAAAAGGCGGAAGCCGAGAACGCCCCAGGTTTTTTGGAGGTAACTCCGCAGAGCCGCCACTTGGGTCAGGAGAAGGGTTTCCGCTTCCCCGGTCTGGAGGTCGTAGCTGAGTTCTAACCGTAAATTCGGGTATTGCTGAAGCGCCTTCCCGGCTTGGTCTAACCGTTGCCGGTCGCTCTCCGTCAGCGCCGCGTTGGGGGGAATAACGCCGAGATCCGAAGCCAGGCGAGAAAATTCCACGGTTAACTCCGGTTGCCCCAGGGCGCCGCGGATTTGGTTGCTCAGCACAAATTGGGCGTCGGCTTGGAGGGGTCGCTCCCCGAGATAGAGGGCTTGTAAACGCGGCGCCGTTCCCGGATCGAGGGAATAGAGGACTCGATAGCCCAGCAGGGCGGTTTCCGGCGGGAAAGGAATCGGACGGAGCGCCTGGGTCAGGAGTCGTTGGGTCTGGGTTTCCAGTTCCCCCCAGGTTAAGCCGGAGGCGGGCTCCCCTTGGGTTGCGCCTAACTCCAGTTGGCGGGAGGGAATTTCGATCAGATTGAGGAAAATTTGCCGGGGAGGGCGATTGATTTTACCGGCTAAGTCTTGGGTAAAGCGCTCCTTTTCCTCGGCGCTGAAAAGTTGGCGGGTGACGGCTTGGATATTAACGGTTAACAAATCCGGCGTTTTTTGAAAATTGAGACGATTGAGGTAGGCTCGGGGCTGACCGTCCCTAAACTGGGCCAGGGACTCCTGCCACAGCGCCGTAATCTGTTCCCGTAGGCGGGTTTCCTCCCGTTTACTGAGAATTTCCGCTCGCAGTTTTCCCAGGGATTGGGTCAGGGGTAGAGAAATGACCCCCAGGGCGATCAGGATCAGAAAAATCCGGCTGGGTAAATTGCCAATGGTTTTCAGACTGGGCGCGAGGGGGAGGCTATCTACCCAGGCTTGAGTGGGCTGGATGTCGGGATTTTGAGCTTTCCAATCCATCACCAAGTTTTGCACCCGAGGATAGTCAAAGCGGATGAAGAAGAAAACAATCAGGGAGGCGAAAATGATGGCGACTAAGTTCGTAAAAAACAGCAACCCGGCGCCCCTGGCCAGAACCCAACCCTCGCCGTGGCCGGAACTGAGCGCCGTGCCGATCCCATAGCCCACCACGCAGAGGGGCGGCATTAAGGCCACGGCGATGGCCACCCCCGGTAGGGACGCAGCCACGCCTTTAATTTGTTTACAGGTGGCCACGGCGCCGACGGCGCCGGAGAACAAGGCCACAATCAGATCCAGTAAATTGGGCTGGGTGCGGGCGGCGATTTCGCTGGTAATTTCCTGAAAAGGGAGGAGAACCACCAACCCCAGGGCGAAGCAAACGGCGAGGGTAGAACTAAGGGTTAAATTCACCAAAGAGCGAATCGCTAGAACAATGTCCCCCATCGCTAGGGCCAGACCATTGGCTAAAATCCCGCCCATCAAGGGGGAAATGAGCATAGCCCCAATAATCACCGCCGGACTGTTGAGGACGAGTCCTAGGGTGGCCACCCCGGCGGCGAAGATTACCTCCAACCAAAAACTGACGTCCCTCAAACTGACGGATTCCGCTAACTGGATATAGATCGCCGCCTTTTGCTCGTCGCTGAGATCGAGGTTTTGGGAAAAGCCCCGCCGCAGTTGTTTTCCCCGAAGGCTGAGGGCGCGTCGCCAAGTTGGTTTAGCCATATTCTTAAAATGCCCTAGGGACAACTCAATAATGAGGCTGAAATAGCTGTCGCGGACAACTTCATCGTTAAAATGGATAACGCCTTGGGTTTGTCCACACCGTTGAAGACTCTTCAAGAATCCTTATGACAAAATACGTCCTTTGGGGGCGCTACTGCGACAATGTCCTCGAAAAACGAGCGCCCCACCGTCAGGCTCATCTAGAGGGATTGCAGGCCCAGAAAGAGCGGGGAATTTTGCTGACCATCGGCCCCACCCAAGATTTGACCCAGGTTTTCGGTCTCTACGAAGCCGAGAGCCTTGACCAAGTGCGGGAGCTGGTGGAGGGCGATCCCTACTGGCGCCACGGCGTTTGGACGGAGTACGAGATCAAAGAGTGGATTCAGGCGCTTTAATCGTTAGTTATTCCTTTGTTTCCGTAGGTTTAAACCCATGCTTCACCGCGCGTTTTGGCGCTCCCTGTTTGGCGGTCTCGCGTCGGCGCTGTTATTCAGCGCCCCCGTTAAGGCGGCGGAAAATATTTTTCTCACCTACGGCCCCCTCAAATTTACGGTGCGAGTCGACTCATTGAGGCAGTTCGCCGACGCCGGGACAGTGGACGCCAATCTGCGGTTTTACTTTAACGTTGTCGGCGCCGCCCCGGAACAATTAGCGGAGGCCCGGCGCTTTCTCAACACGCCCCTAGAACTGGAGCCGGGCTTAGTCTCCCGCTTTCTCAACTCCCAACTCGGCGCCGATCTGCTCCGGCGGAGCGGCTTAATCTTGGCGCAACCTTGGTCTCGCAACGGTTTATATAACCTGCGGGCGGCCATTGTTCAGGCGGCGCAAGATAAGTCGGGGTTAACCCTGATCAACGTCTTGGAAAAACTGCCGGTGGATCTGCACCTGCCAGGGGATGTCCTGATTAACCGGGCCCGTCATCTCCAGCTCTTGGTGGAGGCGTCGGAATACTTCGTCGGGGAAATGGAGCGTCTCTCCGCCCTAGAAGCGGAAAAAGTCGGCGCCGGGGTTAATTTCAGCCAACTCCCCGATCCCCGCCAACTCGGCCCCTACGGCGTCGGCCCTAGCCAGACTTGGAATCTCTTCGACGAGAAACGGCAACGGGCCTTTTACGTTAATGTTTATCGCCCCCAGCGCTGGCGGGAGGGGCAAACGCCGGTGGTGGTCTTCTCCCACGGCCTGGCCTCCCGACCGGAGGATTTTAGCCAAATCGCCGAGCATCTGGCGTCCTACGGTTTCTTGGCAGTTCTGCCCCAACACCCCGGTAGCGACTTCCAACAGGCCCAGGCTTTAATCGCGGGGACTTCTCGGGAGGTTTTCTTACTTCAGGAGTTTATCGACCGTCCCCTGGATGTGACCTTTGTCCTCGACGAACTGGAGCGCCGCAACGGCCCCGAATTTGGCGGGCGTTTAAATCTAACCCAAGTGGGCATGGGCGGTCATTCTTTCGGCGGTTACACGGCGCTGGCCCTAGCGGGAGCGACCTTTGAGTGGGAAACTCTCCAGCGGGAATGTCTTCCCCAGGACGGCGTGCCCAACGTTTCCTTGCTGTTGCAATGCCAGGCGCTGAAACTGCCCCGGAAGGATTACCAATTTAAGGATCCCCGCATTACCTCTCTGGTTCTGGGCAACCCGGTCAACAGCGCCGTTTTTGGCATTCGGGGTCTTAATCCCGTGAAAATCCCGGTAATGATCATCGGCGGCAGTTACGACCCCGCCACCCCCTTTGTCCTGGAGCAAATGCGGACGTGGCCCCGGTTGGGGAGCGAGAATAAGTATTTACTTTTGGCGGAAGGGCAAGCCCACGTGGATTTTTCCCAGTTAGATCCCGGCGTCAAGGAAATGGTGAAATCCGCCACGGATCTGGCCCTCCCCAATCCCGATGTGCTCCACAGTTATATGACGGCCTACGCCACGCCTTTCTTTGAGGTCTATACCGCTCAGAATCCCCAATATCAGCCCTTCTTGACCTACGGCGCCGCCTACGCCCAATATTTGAGTCGGGATCAAGAGTTTCGGGTCTTTTTTATCGGCCCGACCTCAGAGCTAGCTTTAATCGAAGCCGCTACTAATTTTCGGCGCCAACGGGGTCTGAGTTCCGTTGATAATGAATATCCCCGTTTGACGTCCCCCTAGCCTCCAGCGCCGCCCAGACTCGCTCCATCAGCGCCCCTAGTCCCGACTGAGTGACGGCGGAGATGGGAAAAATGGGCGCGGCGGTTAAGGTTCTCAGTTCTCGCTCCAGGGCTTCTAACTCTTCCGGCGCCGCGGCGTCCGCCTTGTTTAAGGCCAAAATCTGGGGACGCTCCGGCAGACCCCGGCCGTAGGCGGCTAACTCCTGGGTAATGGTGTGGTAATTCTCCAGGGGATCGGCGTCGGTGGCGTCAATTAAATGCAGAAGTAAACGAGTCCGCTCAATATGGCGGAGGAAATCGTGCCCTAGCCCCACGCCCTGGGAGGCGCCGGCGATGAGGCCGGGAATGTCGGCGAAAACCGTCCCGTCTCCCGTGGGTTTACGCACCACGCCGAGGTTCGGGATTAACGTCGTGAAAGGATAGTCGGCGATTTTAGGACGGGCGGAGGACAGCGCCGCGATTAAGGTGGATTTCCCGGCGTTGGGCAGGCCGATGATGCCCACTTCCGCTAGAAGTTTCAATTCCAACCGCAACTGACGGCGCTCTCCCTCCAAACCCGGTAGGGCGTACTCCGGCGCTCGGTTGCGATTGCTTAAAAAATGCTGGTTTCCCAGACCGCCCTTACCCCCGGCGGCGACGCAGAGGGTTTGACCCGTTGTAATTAGATCCCCGATCACCGCCTCCGATTCGGCGTCGTAGACCATGGTGCCGCGGGGAACCGCCACCACTCGGTCGGCGCCGGCGGCGCCCGCGCAGTTATTGGGGCCGCCCCGCTTGCCGTCGTCGGCCTTAAAACTACGGTTATAACGAAAATCCAAGAGGGTCTGGAGATGATCTACCGCTTGAAAAATGACCGAGCCGCCCCGACCGCCATTGCCCCCGGAGGGCCCCCCCGCGGGAACGTATTTTTCCCGGCGAAAGGCGACAATGCCGTCTCCCCCTTTGCCGCCGATAACTTCGAGAAAAGCTTGATCAATGAACTGCATGGTTTGAGTTTTGGGGGAGATGTTTAACTTTATTCAACCAAAAATGATTTTAAAGCGCTTTCCTTGAGGACGACTTTACCCTATGATACCGCCGCCTTCTGGATGTTTAACGGCGCTTAAGGTTAAGGCTGTTGGACATGGTAAAGCAAGTTAGTCATTATTGTCCTTACATTTTTCCCCTGAAATCGATTGCGCGAAATATCCTAAGGCCGCAGGAGTTGCCGCAACCGTTCGCGAATCCAGTTGAGGGGATTGCTCATGTCCTCGTCGATAAGAAACCCGCGTTCCCGTAAGCAGTCCTCGTAACTGCGCAGGACGTCTCTTCGTCGAGTCATTTCCTCGGCGATAATCTCGGCAAAATCGGGGTGACGTTGCAGGAGGGTTCGGAAGCCGCCGCGGGGAATCGCGAACAGGGTGGTTTCCTCCGCCGCCCGCATGGTGGTGGGATAAGGCACGTCTAGCAATAGGGGCAATTCCCCAAAGAACTCGCCGCGCTGGAAACTGAACAGGCGCTGGCTGATGCGCTCGGTCTCGTGGATCGCGTCGATGGAGCCGCTCAGCACGAGGTTAAAGTTATGACCCGGCTCTCCTTGCCGCGCCAGCACTTCCCCGGCCGATAGACGACAGCGGGCGCCGCTGGCGATCAACTCCCGCAGGGGACGGTCTTTAATTCCTTTCAAATGGGGCAAATTCCTTAAAAGTTCCCTCAGAGACTCGGATGGCGGCGCCGACGGGATTCCCTGTTCTCGGTGGTCGGCGCTCTCTCCCAGGGCGCTAGGCAACCCATTGACCAACCGGATCTCTCGTCGCGGCCAAGCTAACTGGAGACCCCTCTCCCGTAATCCCTGCTCGATAGCGTAGTTAAGGCCGCTGAGTATCGTCTGCCCGCTGTAGATCTCAGAGGTCCACACCCTCAGTTCAAAGCCTAGACCCAATTCTCCTTGACTGGCAAAGATAACCTGCGGAGCCGGATCGGGGTTGACGCCGGGTTCTTCGAGGGCCGCCCGTAGCAGAACCTCCGTCACTTCCAACACGTCGCTACCATGGGCAATCATCACCGGCACATCTATGCGGCCGTGAGCGCTCGCGTAGCTGAGGTTCTGAACTGGGCTATTGGTCAGATAGGTGTTAGGCACAATGATCTCTGAGCCTTGGAAGGTGCTGATCACGGTGGAGCGAATCGAGATCTCCTTAATAAAGCCCGAGGTTTGGTTGAACTCAATGAGATCGCCCACCTTGAGCTTTCCTTCCATCAACAGGGTAAGGCCGCTACTGAGGTTGCGAGTCAGATCCTGCAACCCAAAGCCCAGCCCCACGCCCAGCGCCCCTAAAATTACGGCCAGGGCGCCAAAATCCAGACCCATCCCCTGGGCTACCAGCACATAGCCCAGCGCCGCCAATCCTAGAGAGCTAAGGGTCGCGATGGCTTCGCGGCGCCCCTCGGAAATTTTAAACCATGCCAGTAGGCGTTCCCTGAGCGCGTGTTTGACGGCTCGGGCGAAGAGACTCACGGCGACGAGGAGCGCCGCGACTTGGAGTAACCACAGCAAGGAAATGCTCTGTTGTCCAAGGGGGAAGAGGGGCGCGGTGAAAGCGCGGGGGAGCCAGTCGGGAGTCATGTTTGCAACCGTAGAGGATTAAAGGACCGCGCTTGAGTCTAGTAAAGCGCCGCTAAAGGCGAGTCTTAATCCTCAGCTTCAAAAACATCCTCTAAAACGGGTCTTAAATCTTCCGTCAGGCGTCCCGCCCGAATCCATTCGGCGTAGGCCTCGGCTTCAATGTCCAACAGGGTGTCCCGGAGTTGTTCCCGCATCAGGGTCTGAAGTTGAGGATTTTTATCGGCTAACATCTGAATTTGTCCTTGAATTTGGGCGAGTTTCTCTTCAATTTTGCCCCGTTCTAGGGCCGCGAGTCGGCGCTGGCTATCCTGCTCTAAATTATCTAAATAATCTAGGGCCCTCTGGAGCGCGCTTTGTCTGGCCAGTAAACCCTGATAATCCTGTTTGAGTTTTTGGTCGCCGATGAGATCAAAATAGCTTAATAGAGGTTGAATGGTCAGACCTTGAACTAGAAGGGTAAACAAAACCACGCCAAAGACGGTATTAATAATTTCCTGCCGTTGGGCCAGCGCCGTCGGCACGCTCAGCGCCAGAGCGATAGACACGGAGCCGCGCAGGCCGCCCCACCAGAGCACCGTTTGCTCGGGGTAGCTAATGCCGGCTTTAACGCACAAATTACTGAGGGCGCTGAAGCCAAAAATAGTGAACCAACGGGAAACCAGAACGGCGCCGATGCAAACGCCGATAATATTGGCGCTGTCCATCAAATTAGACAGTTTAACCTGATCGCCGATGAGCAGAAAGACAATAGAATTAACAAAAAACGCTAAAAATTCCCAAAATTCCGACACCAACAAGCGGGTGCGCGGATTCATGCCCACCCGAGAGCCAAAGTTGCCTAAAATAATCCCCACCGTCACCACGCCAATGACGCCGGAGCCGCCTAATTCTTCCGTGATTAAATAGGTGCCGTAGGCCGCCACCAGGGTCACCGATTGTTCCACTAGGGGAAGATCCACCCGTTGCGTTAAAAAGGATAGCCCAAAACCCACTAGGCAACCAATACCGGCGCCGACGCCCACAAAGGTCAAGAAGAGCGGTAAAATTGTCGGCAAAGAAAGCAGTTGGGAGCCAAAGGGAAGACTGACTAAAAGGACAAAGGCCACAACGGCGATACCGTCGTTAAAGAGACTCTCCCCTTCCATTAAAATACTCAGCTTTTTACTGGCGCCTAACTGTCGAAAGAGACCCACCACGGAAACCGGATCGGTGGTGGATAAACTAGCGCCGACGAGGAGCGCCGTGGGTAGGGTCAAGGCGGTAAATCGACTCAAGCTTAACCCAATGGCGGCGATGGAGAGTAAGACCCCAAAAATCGTGAAGAGCGCCACGGGAAACCAGTTAGCTTTGAGGTCTTGCCAGCGCACGTTCCAAGCCGCCTCAAAGAGCAGGGGAGGAAGAAAGATTTCCAGAATTAACTGGGGCGAGAGGTTAACCAATCGCACATCCACAAAAGCCAAGCCTAAACCCACAATGACAAGTAATAGGGTGTAGGGAATTTTACGAATCCAGGGCAGAATCCGGGATAAGGTCGCGACCGTTAGGGAGACGGCCAAAACCACCACAAACTGCTCTAGATTTTGCTCAATGGCGGCGTCGGCGGCGGAGCCAAAATTCATGGCGCTTGCAAAAAGAAATTTAATTTTTAAGAATAGACTCTTCCAAGTCTAACCTATTTTAGGGATCCTCTAATCATCAGGGGTTGACGAGCTTGTTCGCTCATTCAGCGCCGATCCTTCAAGGTTGTTCAGCTCTCTTTACCCTTAGCCCAGACACTTATAACTGATATCTGAAATCTGTCATCTGAAATCTGTCTAAAGGGTATCTTGATATTCTCGAAGAAGCGCCAAAATATTCCCTAGATACGGACAAACCCTCGTAGGATTTGATCAGCCACCAGCGCGGGGCTACCGAGCGTAGTCGAGGTACCGAACGTAATCCCCGCCAGTAGGAGGCTAGCCCATTGGGGGATGGGGAGGTCGTAGTTTCGGAATTGGAGGCGGTCATAACTGAGAACGACACTGGTTAAAAATAGCAGGAGGGTCGCCAGAATGGGGATATAAAGTCTGAAGGTCAAACATAGCGCTCTACTTCCGGCTCCTTCATTATAGAGCGGAGGCTGTGTCAAGTTCTGAAGGACGGCGCCGGTCTTCAGCGGTTTTTAAGGATTATCTCGGGAGGTCGAGCGCGTGAAACAGTTAATTCTTTTGGGGGGCGGCCACAGTCACGCCCTCGTTTTAAACCACTGGCGCCGGCGCCGGTTAAGGGAGGTTAACTTAACCCTGGTGAGCGACGTCCGCTACGGCCCCTACTCCGGGATGTTGCCGGGGTATTTGGGCGGGTTTTATGCCTACGACGAAACCCATCTGGATCTCCTCGCTTTGGCCGAAAGCGCCGGCGCCGAGTTAATTCTCGACCGAGCCGTCGGGCTGGACGCCCAAGCTCGTTGCCTTACCCTGAGCGGAGGCCGGCGGCTTGACTTTGATCTGCTTTCCCTAGATATTGGCTCCACTCCGGCGCTCGATGAGATCGCGGGTCAGGAAGCGATTACTCCCGCTAAACCGGTTCCTCAATTTCTCCAAGCTTGGGAGCGCTTTTTAACCGAACCGGGCCCCGTCGCCATTATCGGCGCCGGTATCGGCGGGATCGAGTTGGCGCTCAATATTGAGGCCCGTTTGCGTAGAGAAGGGATTTTAAAGCCTGAAATCTTTTTATTTCATCGGGGGCCCCGTTTACTGGACGGTTATCCTCCCCCAGTCGGCGCTTTTCTCTTGGATCTACTGCGTTCTCGGGGCGTTCGGATCTCTTTAAACGCCGCGGTTACAGCCGTTACAGAGCGACGGCTCCTGTCCGCTCAAGGAGAATTTGGCCCCTTTGCCTGGGTGATCGGCGTTACCCAAAGCCAAGCGCCGGGCTGGTTAAAAACGAGCGGTCTAGAAACCGATGCGGGGGGCTTTATCGCCGTTAACGCCTATCTCCAATCCCTCTCCCATCCCCGGATCTTCGCCGCGGGGGATATCGCCAGCTTGAGCCTCCGCCCCTTACCCAAAGCGGGGGTCTTCGCCGTCCGCCAGGGCTTGCCCCTAGCTCGCAACTTGGAAAACGCTCTCCAACAACGTCCCCTCCGACCTTACCGTCCCCAACGGCGCTATCTCAGTCTTATCGGCGCCGGGGATCAACGCGCTCTCGCCCTCTGGGGAGCTTGCTGGGGCTATTCCCCCCTCTATTGGCGCTGGAAAGAATACTTAGACCGGCGCTTTATGGCTCAGTTTCCCCGCACAACGGCGCCGGTTCTAGGACAACAGAATTTTGCAATCTCTGAAGATAACGCTCAAGAACTTGAAAATATTCCGGCTGAAGACGATAGTACATCCATCGTCCCTCCTGTCGCCCTTCAATCAGACCCGCGGAGCGGAGGGTTTTAAGATGAAACGAAAGCTTAGATTGGGCGACGCCCAGGGCTTCGGAGAGTTCGCAGACGCACCGCTCCCGCCCCCGTAGTTCCTCTAAAATTCTCAGACGCCAAGGATCGGAAAGGGCGTGAAAGCCCGCTAACAGTTCAAGCTGAAGGACGTCGCGACCACTCGCGAGGGTGTTAAGCATGACCAACCCAACCGTGTGACATTTTTCCACCTTAACAAGTTTTCGGCGGCAACGTCCTGGCGGCTAGGATTATTCCCCCCGCCCGTCTTGATAAAGACAAAAGTTAAAGAGATCAAAAAATCCGCCCACGAGACTACAGGTTCCGCCGATGACTAAGAGACCGGGCCAAGGGGAGCCGGCGCCAAAGACGGTCAATATTTGTAAAAGTTGACTCACCCCCGTTTCGCCCAGACTGGTTAACCAGGGCACCCAACTCAGGAGCCAGAGACCCCAGAGGAGGGCGCAGAGCAAGAGGATGGGGGCGGTAAAGCTGAAAAACGTCGTTAAGACGAGGGAACGAAGTAGATTAGACACAGGGAAGGCTCTCCTGACCCAGGCGCCGCCCGGATACGACAGGGAATACCTACAGAGTAGGCCCTCTCGTCAGAAATGACGCGATTTTGGGGGAAATGTTTAAAAATCTTAAATCTTTATTAAAAAGCTTAAGACCTTGCTTCTCAAGATGTAAATAAATGTCACAAAAGGTTACAGGGTCTAGCCCTGAGGGGCGCGGCGCCAAGCTCAGGCGGTTTGTGGAAAAATCATTCTCGGAGAACTTTTCCCCAGGAAGGGGTTACCATTGGCTTGAGAACAGTCTTAACCTTTCTTAACCGACCGACGGAGTCGGAAGGGAGACGGCGCCGGATTTGGGAACAGTCGGGACTAGCTCTCTAGTCCTGGCGGCGCTGGTTCGCCGCAGAGACGGTGGATTTCGCTGATTCGCTCAAATAACCAGGGCGCCTCTTGCCGATAGCGGGGAATGCGAGCGAGGGGACTGAGGAGCGCCGCGGCGCTGAGATCCGCGATGGAAAAGGCGTCGCCGAACAGGTAAGGACGCTCTCGCCAAGGCGCGAGAATCTCTAGGGCCAGCGCAAGGCGCGCCTGGGCCTGTCGGACGGCCGCCGAGTTAATGCCGTATTGCCAGCGCACAATTTGGATAACGGCTTGACTGCTCCAGGACGGGTCGAGACTCCGCCCTTCCCCGGCTCGAAAGTCATAATACGCAAAGCGGACGGCCGGGCCGACGCTTTCGTCGAGCCAATCTTCCCAGAGCCAGACTTGGCGGGTCAGTTCAGGACTGGTGGGGATATAGCTGGGGTTAGGCTGGTAGGTCTCTAAATAACGCAAAATGGCGCTGGAATCCCCAATAGCCTCGGGTTGACCGGCGCTTTGGGGTAGGAGAACCGGCAGAGTCGCCAAACCCGTCAGGGGTTGGACGGTCAGTCGGTGCAGTCCGGGGGAGAGGTTTTGGGTCTGGTAGGGAATAGCTTTATAACCTAGGGCCAGACGCGCTTTGCGACAGTAGTGGGAAGTGCTAAATTGCAGGAGACGCATTACTTTAAGAGTCCTTCCCATCGGTTTTCAGATCCCAGCCGACGAAGGATGGTTGACGGGAACCTACTGGCTTAGACCGTGCTGGAGAGCGAAACGGACTAATTCGGTGCGGCTGTTAGTGCCGGTTTTACTAAAAAGGCGGCTAACGTATTTTTCCACGTTCCGCACGCTGGTTTTCAGTCGGGAGGCGATTTCTTTGTTCATTAACCCCTGGGAAACGAGGTCTAAAATATCCTGCTCCCTGGGGGTTAGATCCACGGCGATGGGGGACGGGGTCACCGTTAAACCGGCGCCGCCTTGACCCAATTGTTCTTTGAGGGTGCGAATTTCCTGATAAATTTCCTGCAACTTGGCCGATTCGCTGTTGAGATCCTGGGCCGCTCGGCGCCGGGCCAACAGATTTTTCACAATGGCTTCCAGTTCGTCCGGGTCGAAGGGCTTGGATAAATAAGCGTCGCAACCGGCTTGGTAGCCCTGAATCCGGTCCATGGTCATGCCCCTGGCGGTCAGAAAAACCACGGGTAAGTCGGCGAAGCGGGGATCGGCCCGCAGTTGAGCTAAAAATTGGTAGCCGTCCACCTTGGGCATCATCAAATCCGTAATCACCAGCGCCGGGAGATGGCGTTGGAGATACTCCCAAGCCTCCGTCGCGTTACTGGCGGCCTGAACTTGAAACTCGCCGCTATCTTCTAAAAAGGCTTGCACGGATTCCCGCACGCCGGGTTCGTCGTCAACAAGGAGGAGGGGAGTCGGTTCGGTCATGGCAGGAATGGTCTAGGGCGCCGTCCCTACCAAACTACCATAGATATTCCGGCCAGAGGTTGGGGGAAGCCAGTCCCACAAAAAAACGCTTCAGCGCCTTACCGGTTTAAGCCTAAGCCTCGATAAACTCTCCCATTCGGCGAAACTTTTGATATCTCAATTCCCGGCGCTGGTTTGGCGTTAAGCAGGAGAGATTTTCAAGGTTTTCCAACAGCGCCTGTTTAAGGCGTTGAGCGGCGGCGATGGGATTGGTATGGGCGGCGCCGGAGGGTTCGGGCACAATTTCGTCGATGATTTTCAAGTCTTTCAGATCCTGAGAGGTAATTTTCAGCGCCACGGCGGCCTTATCGGCTTTTTTAGCGTCCTTCCAGAGGATAGCGGCGCAGGCCTCGGGGGTCGCCACAGTATAGACGGCGTGCTCTAACATCAACACCCGGTCGCCGACGCCAATGCCCAGGGCTCCGCCGGAGCCGCCTTCGCCAATGACGGTGCAGAGGATAGGCACGTCAAAGCTAAACATTTGGCGGACGTTGTAGGCGATGGCTTCCCCCTGGCCCAATTTTTCGGCGTCTACCCCGGCCCAAGCTCCGGGGGTGTCGATAAAGGTAATAATCGGCATCCCAAAGAGTTCCGCGTGTTCCATCAGCCGCAACGCCTTGCGGTAACCGTTCGGCGCCGGCATGCCAAAGTTGCGGGCCACATTATCTTTGGTGTCTCGGCCCTTTTGGTGGCCCAGAATTACCACCGGACGCCCCTCCAGCCGGGCCACGCCCCCCACCAAGGCCGGATCGTCGTAGCCCCCCCGGTCGCCCCGCATCTCAAACCAATCGTCGGCGATGGCTTGAATATAGTCTAAAGTGCTGGGACGGCGGGGATGGCGGGCCAATTGCAGGCGCTGGGCGGGCGTCAAGTTCTCGAAAATTTCCCGCCGCAACTGGTCGGCCCGGCGCTCCAGTTGGGTTAACTGCTCGGAAAAATCCACATTTTTTTCCTGGGCCAATTCCCGAATTTGGCGAATCTTCTCCTCCAGCTCGTAGAGGGGTTTTTCAAAATCCAACAGAAAGATCCGTCGTTCGCTCTTGCTCATGGGTCGGGATTGAGGCCTCGGGGAATGGGGTCAGCCCTCTATTTTATAACGGCGGCGCCGGGGCGCGGTTTTCTTTGTTAAGTCTTGCAACAAGACGGCGCCGGGGAGTTCCCTAGCCTTTAAGATACCGTTCATTCATCTAAAATTTTGAGGATTTTTTATGTCTTTCACCGCCCTCAGCTTGCTAGCCACCACTGTCCCCGCTACCACTCCCTGGAATTTTAAAGTAGCCGCCGTGATGATTCTCTGCAATATTGTCGCCATCGCCATCGGCAAATTGACCATCCAACAACCCAACGTCGGCGCTCCCATGCCCGCGGCCAATTTCTTCGGCGGCTTTGGTCTCGGCGCCGTTTTGGGCACCACCAGTTTTGGCCACGTCCTCGGCGCCGGAGTGATCCTCGGACTGGCCAGCGCCGGAGTCCTCTAGTCTGGCCAACGTCCTGGGGTAGAATCGAAAAGCACGTTTTACCCCAGAGCGCTCATGGGCAACAGCTTCGGCCAACTTTTCCGCGTCACCACCTTTGGCGAATCCCACGGCGGCGGGGTCGGGGTCGTGGTGGATGGTTGCCCGCCCCGGTTGGAACTGAAGGAAGCGGATATTCAACAGGATTTAGACCGGCGCCGGCCGGGGCAAAGCAAAATTACGACGCCCCGCCAGGAAAGCGACCAGTGCGAGATTCTTTCCGGGGTCTTTGAAGGACAAACCCTGGGCACCCCCATCGCCATTTTGGTGCGCAATAAAGACGCCCGCTCCCAGGACTACGACGAGATGGCGCTGAAATACCGTCCCTCCCACGCCGACGCCACCTACGACGCCAAGTACGGCATTCGCAACTGGCAGGGGGGCGGCCGCTCTTCCGCTCGGGAAACCATCGGCCGGGTGGCCGCCGGCGCCATTGCCAAGAAGATTCTGACCCAAAGCGCTGGGGTGGAAATTGTGGCCTATGTGAAAAGTATTCAAGACCTGAGCGCCGAAGTCGACCCGGAAACCGTGACTCTAGAGAAGGTAGAAAGTAATATTGTTCGGTGTCCTGACCCGGTCATGGCTGAGAAAATGATCGCCCGCATTGATCAAATTCGCAGAGAACAGGATTCCCTGGGGGGCGTGGTGGAATGCGTCGTCCGCCGAGCGCCGAAGGGATTGGGGGAGCCGGTCTTTGACAAATTAGAGGCGGATTTAGCCAAGGCCATGCTCTCTTTGCCCGCCACTAAAGGCTTTGAAATCGGCTCCGGTTTTGGCGGCGCCCTGCTAACGGGGAGCCAGCACAACGACGAGTTTTATCAAGAAGGGGCGGAGTGGCGCACCCGCACCAACCGCTCCGGCGGCGTCCAGGGCGGCATTAGCAACGGCGAGCCGATCCTCTTCCGGGTGGCCTTTAAACCCACCGCCACCATCGGCAAGGAACAGAAAACCGTTAGCCGGGAGGGAGAGGAAACCACCCTAGCGGCCAAGGGGCGCCACGATCCCTGTGTTCTCCCCCGGGCCGTGCCCATGGTGGAAGCCATGACGGCGCTGGTTCTGTGCGACCATCTGCTCCGTTTTCAAGCCCAGTGCAAAACCCTATGACGGAATTCACTCTCGCGAATCCCTGGTTAACGGCGCTCCTAGTGAACGGCGCCCTCGGCCTCCTCGCCTGGCTCCTGCCCAAAAAATTGCTGACGCTCCAGGGCTACCTCCACGCCGGAGTTTTAGGGATAGGAATCTGGGGAACCTTGGGTTGGCGGGGCTATGGCGTGATTTTGGTTTATTTCATCCTCGGCTCCGCCGTCACCCGTCTAGGTTTTGCCCAAAAAGAACGGCTGGGCATCGCCGAAGGGCGCTCCGGTCTGCGGGGACCGGAAAATGTCTGGGGATCGGCGGCCACGGCGCTGGTCTGCGGGTTACTGACTTTAATCTGTCCCGACGGTTGGCTTCCCCTTTTAACCTTGGGTTATGTCGCTAGCCTCAGCGCCAAATTGGCGGACACGACGGCCAGCGAAGTGGGGAAAGCCTACGGACAACGCACCTTTTTAATTACCACCCTGAAACCGGTTCCCAAAGGGACAGAAGGCGCCGTCAGCTTGGAAGGCACCCTGGCGGGCTTGGGGGGCGGTTTGGTTTTGGCGCTAACGGGTTGGGCCGCGGGTTTGATTACCCCCTGGGGCGTGGTTCTGGCCACCGGCGCCGCCTTTGTGGCCAATACCCTGGAAAGTCTCATCGGCGCTAGTTTACAAACTCGCTGGTTTTGGTTAACTAACGAACTGGTTAACGGGATTAACACCGCCATCGGCGCTTTAGTCGCCGTCGGCTTCGCCCTGCTAGGGCGCTAGGTCTTGGTTTGGGCTTGAAAGACCAACTCAATCAGGGGTTTTGCAAACTGGCGCATCGTCAAATGGGCGCGCACATAGTCGGCGCCGGCTTGCCCCATGGCGCGGCGGAGTTCCGGGTTTTCTTGTAATGTTAACAGCGCCGCGGATAACGCCGCGGGATTTTCCGGCTCCACGAGAATGCCCGCCCCAATCTTTTCCAGGTCAACGATGTCGTCTAAGCTACCGGTCCGGGTCTTGATGATGGGAATCCCCATAGCCATGAGTTCTAGCATATTTGTCCATCCCACCGCTAACCGCTTTTGATCGTCCCGTTCTAGGATAATTAGTCCCGAGCAGGCCCCCTGATATAGATTTCTAATATCCCAGGGAGAGACGTTTTCCTGAATCACTCGAACGTTGGCTGGGACATTCCCAAAGCGTTGGCCGCGAGCGGCAATCACAATCGGATACTCAACCTGTTTAGCCGCGCTGAGAAGCGTGGTAAAGTCCCGTTTCGTCACGCCGGTAGAGATATGGTGATCCCCCGTTGGCTCTAGAGGTTGGTGAAGGGCCGATTCCGGATCAATGCCCCAAGGCGCGTAATGAACCCGCGTCGCGGGCAGGGACTGAAACCGAGAAAAGGCTCGGGGAGTCATACACAGTAGGCCAAAATGGGACTTCGCCGCCAATAAAGGCTCCCCGGCGTAGACTAAAGACACAAAGGGGGTTCGAGTTAACCCCAACTGGGCGCTCAGAGGAGTCCGAACGAGTCGATTATGATTGGAGTAAATTAAGTCATATTCATTTGGGTTGGGAATAAGCCAATCTTGACCGAAGCGCTCCCATCTTGGGCGATAACGCCTTGTCACCGTCACTTCGATATTGGCGGCTAACAACTCCTTGACGCCCCAAGCGTGGTGCTGATTTTCCTTTAAATTCAGAACTGTTTCAACCAGCTCCGCGTCTGTGGCAAAAGGCACCATCAAGACCCGAGCGAGAATCTTTCCGGGAGAAAACGTTACAGAATCCTTGGCGTGTTTGATCTGGTACTGCATAAAAAGAGAATTGTAGGATTCAAATGCTCTCCCGCAAGCATGGGCGCTGGTTATTTATCTGGAGCGATGGATTGTAATGATAGTCTAAATGACGCAGTTATTTAAGATCAAGAGAAGCCTAGCAACGCCTGCGGCTTCGTCCTGCTAGGGCGCTAACCCCAAGGCTCCCTTGGCTTAGGTATGATAAAAACATTTATCTAAACAGCCTGTTTTCGGATACCCCGGCCCTGGCTCGTCGTCTATTGTCTGTCACTACCCACCGGGGATTATTCCCCGTTCCCTAGGCCCCCAACCCTATGCGAGTCCTGCTCATTTATCCCTGTTTTCCCCCCACCTTCTGGTCCTATGAAAAAATTCTGGAGTTGGTGAACCGCAAGGTTTTACTGCCGCCTCTGGGATTAATCACCGTGGCGGCCATTTTGCCCCAGACCTGGGAGTTTAAACTGGCGGACCGCAACATCCGGGCCGTCACCGAGGCGGAATGGGACTGGGCGGAGGGGGTTATTTTTTCCGGGATGATCGTCCAGCGCCAGGATTTGTTGGCCCAAATTCAGGAGGCGAAGGCCCGGGGTAAATGGGTGGCGGTTGGCGGCCCCTACGCCACCTCCGTTCCCGAGGAAGTGAACAGCGCCGGCGCCGATTTTCTAATTCTGGACGAAGGGGAAATTACCCTACCCTTGTTTGTGGAGGCCATTGAAGGCGGCGCGACCCGGGGGGTGTTCCGGGCGGAGGAAAAACCCGACGTCACCATTACTCCCGTTCCCCGCTACGACCTGCTGGAACTGGACGCCTACGATTCCATGTCGGTGCAGTTCTCTCGGGGCTGTCCCTTCCAGTGCGAATTTTGCGACATTATTGTTCTCTACGGTCGCAAACCCCGCACGAAAACCCCGGCCCAGTTGCTCCGGGAACTGGATTGCCTCTACGAGTTGGGCTGGCGCCGGGGGGTGTTTATGGTGGACGACAATTTCATCGGCAATAAGCGCAACGTGAAGTTGTTGCTCCAGGAGTTAAAGGTGTGGCAACGGGAGCATGGCTATCCCTTCCGTTTCAACACCGAAGCCTCCGTGGATTTGGCTAACGACCCGGAGTTAATGGAACTGATGGTGGACTGTTACTTTGACGCCGTCTTTTTGGGCATTGAAACCCCGGACGAAGAGAGCTTGACCCTGACGAAAAAGTTTCAAAACACCCGCGGCTCTCTCCTAGACTCTGTGGAAACCATTATTCAGGCCGGACTGCGACCTATGGCGGGCTTTATCATCGGCTTTGACGGCGAAGACAGCGGCGCCGGAGAACGCATCGTTCGCTTCGCCGAAGCCGCGGCCATTCCCACTACCACCTTCGCCATGCTCCAGGCTCTACCCCATACGGCGCTCTGGCACCGGCTCCAACGGGAGGGGCGCCTGCTGGACGCCAGTAAGGGCAACATCAACCAAACCACCTTGATGAATTTTGTCCCCACCCGTCCCCTGGAGGAGATCGCCCAGGAGTATATCGAAGCCTTTTGGCGACTCTACGACCCCCACCTTTACCTCGACCGCAACTATCGCTGTTTTCGGAAACTGGCGCCGCCCCGCTGTCGTCCCCCGGCTAAGTTGCCCAGTTTCACTGATCTGAAGGCGCTGGCCATTGTCCTCTGGCGCCAGGGGATTAAACGGGACACCCGCTGGCGCTTTTGGCGCCATCTGGCGGGTATTTTACGGCACAATCCCGGAGTGGCGGAGCATTACCTGACCCTCTGCGCCCACCAGGAGCATTTTCTGGCCTATCGGGAAATTGTCCGCCGGGAAATCCAACAACAAGTGGACGAGTATTTAGCCCAGCGCCGGGAGGAAGAGGAAAAAGTTCCAGCGGCGCTCTCCCGTTAAGCTACCGGGCCGCCACAATCACTTGGGCTTCCCGCAACACCCGCTCCCCTTGCCAATAGCCCTTGACCACCTCCCGGCAGACCGTGTTCTCCGGCGCTCCGGGGCGGGCTTCCCGGCCGAGGGCGTACATGATTTTGCCGTCAAAGGGACTTCCCTCGGCGTTCATGGGCGTCACGTCGTATTGGGCTAGTAGGTCTAGCAGGTTGCGACGGATCAGGGTTAATCCCGTCAGGTGGCTACTCAGCGCCGCGGTAATGGCCGCGGTCGGGTCTGGTTGTTTGACGCCGAGGAAGGTTAAAACGCTTTGTTTCCAACCGGGTAAGACTAGAACCGGGGGCGGCGCCGGATTCTCGATCTGATTTTGCAAATGCTCCTCGGCCCGGTCAAGGTCGTCGAGGACGGTCAGTAATTGCTTGAAAAGCTCTGGGAGAGGAGTTGCCGGCGCCGTTGGAGTCGGAGAGGGGAGAGGCGTCTGTTGTTCGAGGTTATCCAAGGCTTTTTTCAGGGTTCCGTGACTGGCTTGCAGTAATTTACCCTGTTGCTTAACTTCATGGCGCAGGGCGTTCCATTCCGCCATCAAGCTATAGACGTCCGGCGCCGGCTCTAGGCTCTCCGGCTCGCCCTGGTAAAAATCCGGCGGGGACGGCGCCGTTTGCGCGAAACGGACAAACTCGTCAAAGAGGGTTCGGGAATCGGGCATCGTTAAAAGGTTTTCCGCAAAACGTCGGCAAAGCTGAGATCGAGGCGCTCCATCAGGCGGGCTTTGAAGCGTTCCACCGGCGCCGGATCCATCTGAAGATCGAAGGATTTGGCTTTCAAAATTTCCCGGGATCGTTGGGCGGGATCTTTGCGGAGGATTTCGTAGGCTTCCCGCACGGCTTTAAACTCCTGCGGGTGGCTATGGGCGGGAAATTCCTTCAGTTTGGCGTGGTAGGCGGCTTTCAATTCCGCGGGGGAGACGCCCGGCGCGACGCCTAGGCGCTCGTGGGGAGAGAGAGTCGAAGTGGACATGGGTTAAAGGACGGTAATCTCGGCGCTGAGTCAGTATAACTGGCGGGGATGGGCCAGGCCTAGACGCAGTCTTTGTTCGAGGGGTTTTAGGGTGAGTTGACGCCGTTACCCGCAACTTAAATGGTCACTTAACGCTCACCAAATGGGAGTTAAATCGAGGGTGAACCCCGGCAAAACCGCTTCCCCGGAAAGAAAACTGGGATCGCGCAGAATTTCCGGCGCTTGATCCTGACGATAGATTTCGACTTCCCGGCTTTGGCAATTAATCAGCCAGCCTAAACGGGCGCCGTTCTCTTGATACTCCGCCATTTTTTCCTGTAAATTCTTTAAGTTATCGCTGGGGGAGCGCAGTTCAATCACAAAATCGGGGCAAAGGGGCAGAAAACCTTGTTTTTCCGCGGCGCTCAGCGCCGTCCACTTCTCTAGGGGAATCCAAGCCGCGTCGGGGGATTTATCGGCGCCGTTGGGGAGTTTAAACCCGGTAGAAGAATCAAAGGCGATCCCCAATCCATTACTACGACTCCAGGCCTGAAGCTGATAGGCGATTTCCAGATTACGATTCCCGGCTTCACCGCCGGTGGGGGGCATGATGATTAACGCTCCTTGGCAGGTGCGCTCAAAGCGGAGGTCTCGGTTCTGTTGGCAGAGTTGATAAAACTCCGAGTCGGATAATTGCAGAGCGTCTATGTTCAGAATGAGGGGACTCATAATCTAGCGCCTCCCGCCCAGAAGTCAAGGCTTTAATCCTAACCCAAATTCCGTTGATCATCGGCGCCGTTCCATCCAGTCTAGCCGTAAAGACTCGGCGTCGCCTCTAGGGATAATCGGGATTGAACCCCCAGCTCCAAGGAGGAGCGCTCCCCCCGTTCAAAATGGGCCGCGGCCGCGCAGGCGATCATGGCGGCGTTATCCGTGCAAAATTTTAGGGACGGAAAGTAAACCTGAATGCCAGCTTCCTGACAGGCGTCCCGGAGACGGGCCCGCAGGGCGCTGTTGGCCGCGACGCCGCCGCCCACCGCGAGGGTTTTCAGCCCGTGATCCTGAGCGCAACGGAGGGTTTTTTGGGTCAAGGCTCGAGCGATGGCGTCTTGAAAACTGGCCGCCAAATCCGCGACCGGTAGGGGGTCTCCCGCTTCTTGCAGGGCCTTAACCCGCCGCAGAAGCGCCGTTTTTAGACCGCTAAAACTGGAGTCGTAGGGATGGTAGCCGCCGCCGGGGAGGGAAATACGCCCTTCCGGGAAGGCGAAGGCCCGGGGATTGCCCCCTTGGGCCGCCCGATCAATGGCGGGCCCCCCGGGATAGCTCAAGCCCAAAAGTCGGGCGCCCTTATCAAAGGCCTCTCCCGCGGCGTCGTCCCGAGTGGCTCCTAATTGTCGATAGACGCCGCAGGCTTCGACCCGAATTAAACTGGTGTGACCCCCGGAGACCAGCAAACAAAGAAAGGGCGGCTCTAGGGTGGGTTCGCTCAGGTAGCTAGCGTAAATATGTCCTTCTAGATGATGGACGCCCAAAAAAGGCTTCCGGCGACAGAGGGCTAGGGTTTTCGCCGCCGTCACCCCCACCATCAACGCGCCCACTAGCCCCGGAGCGACAGTGGCGGCTACGGCGCCGATATCGGCCCAGTCCGTTTGGGCCTCCTCCAGCGCTTGAGCTAAACAGGCGTTAATCAAGAGCAAATGTTGTCGAGAGGCCACCTCCGGCACCACGCCCCCGTAGTCTTGGTGAGCGGCGATTTGGGAGGCCACCACATTACTGAGAACCCGTCGCCCGGCCACAATGGCCACGGCGGTTTCGTCGCAACTGGTTTCGATGGCCAGGATCGGCGCCGGGGCCGACTCCAGGGAAAGCGTCATTGTTTCAACGAAAGCGCGAGAGTCGCTTAGGATAACAGTGGGAGGATTAATCCGTGCAGAAAATCCAGCTCCAGAACGTCCCCATTAGCCGAGGCGTTGGAGCCAAGCTAAATTCGCGGTTATTGAGGAGCGACTTAGACTATGACCATTCAGAATAAACGATTTTGGCAGATCCTTCTTCTGGGGGGAATCAACCTGAGCGGCGGCGTTTTCTTTTCTTGGAGAGCGGAGACCCCGCCGATTTTGTCCGTTCCCTCTCCTTTGCCCCC
Source organism: Cyanobacteria bacterium RI_101 (assembly GCA_016471375.1). Lineage (GTDB taxonomy): Bacteria > Cyanobacteriota > Cyanobacteriia > Cyanobacteriales > Microcystaceae > Synechocystis. The sequence goes on along the minus strand of WGLZ01000007.1, from coordinate 28,880 downwards.
TTCTATCGTTAACGACGGGGCGGCGCCCCTAATGGTTCCCCCTCCGCCCCAAGTTTTATCTCAGTCTGCTCAAGCCGAATTGATCTTTCAGCAGAACCCTCCCCAGCCTTCGGAGCTAATTTTTCGCCGGGACGGCGCCGCTCCCCCGCCGCTAGAGCGCCAAGCCCCTGCGCCCGAACCCTCCTCCCCTCGACAATCGCCCGTTTCCCCTAACGGCGCTATTTTCTACCGGGTGCAGGTAAAGGGAGATTCTCCCCGTCTGCTAGCCCAGGTTAAGCAAATCGAACCCCTAGCCTATGTGAGCCAAACGGATCAGACCATTCAGGCGGGAACCTTTACCCAAAACCATCTCGCCCAGGAGCGCCTCGAACAGTTGACCCGACAAGGGCTAGAGGCTCTTGTTTTGCCCGTGACCCCTCAGGATAATCTGGGGATTTCTCATCCGTCTCAACTGCGTTATCAAGCGCGATAAGCCGGGATTGACCCAGTCCAATTTTGAGTTACAGCCGGGCTAAGCGAATCATGAACCGCTTCCGCTTGGCTCCCAAATCTTTACCCCTCATTCATCAAGAAAAATTGATGTATAATCGACCCATCAACAAAACTTGATGGATCTCCATGACCCGCGCTCGCAATCCCCAAGCCGTTCAGGCCGGGGGAACCCTCAACGCCTTTGAAAAATACCTCACCCTCTGGGTGGCGCTCTGTATTGGGGCGGGCATTCTGCTGGGACGCTTTTTTCCAGGCGTCGCCCAGACCCTCGACGCCTGGAGCGTCTATAACGTCTCCATCCCCATCGCCGTTTGTCTGTTCTTCATGATGTACCCCATCATGGTGAAAATTGACTTTTCCCAGGCGGCGCAGGCCGCGAAAGCGCCGAAGCCGGTTCTCTTGACTCTGGTGGTGAATTGGTTGATCAAGCCCTTTACCATGGTGGCCTTCGCTCAATTTTTCCTTGGCTGGCTCTTTGCGCCCTTATTGCAAGCGACGGAGCTGATTCGGGGAAGCGAGGTCACCCTAGCCAATTCCTACATCGCCGGTTGTATCCTCTTGGGCATCGCCCCCTGCACGGCCATGGTTTTAATGTGGGGCTACCTGTCCTACAGCAACCAGGGGCATACCCTCGTGATGGTGGCGGTCAACTCCCTAGCCATGCTTTTCCTCTATGCGCCCCTGGGGAAATGGTTGCTTTCGGCCAATAACTTGACGGTGCCTTGGCAAACCATTGTTTTGTCAGTTTTAATCTATGTCGGCTTACCCTTAGCGGCGGGGATCTACAGCCGTCACTGGATTTTTAAACATAAGGGAGAGGCTTGGTTTAAGCGCCGTTTTCTCCACTACCTCAGTCCGGTGGCCATCGCGGCGCTGTTGTTGACCCTAGTTCTCCTCTTTGCCTTTAAGGGGGAGTTAATCGTCAACAATCCCCTCCATATTCTCCTCATCGCCGTTCCCCTCTTTATTCAAACCAACTTCATCTTCGGGATCTCCTACGTCGCCGCCCAAAAACTGGGACTGACCTACGAAGACGCGGCGCCGGCGGCGCTCATCGGCGCCAGTAATCACTTTGAAGTGGCCATCGCCACGGCGGTCATGCTCTTTGGCCTCAACTCCGGGGCGGCGCTGGCCACGGTGGTGGGGGTTCTGATTGAAGTGCCGGTGATGTTGATGCTGGTGGAATTCTGTAAAAAGACCGCCTTTTGGTTCCCCCGGGACCCCCAAAAAGCCACCCTCCTCGATCCCCGTTGCCTGAGCGCCTATGATTGACCTGACCCCTCCCCCCCTTGAACCCTCTACCCATCCGCCCCGGATTCTTTTTCTCTACGGCTCCCTGCGGGAGCGCTCCTATAGCCGTTTACTGGCGGAAGAGGCCGCCCGCATTATCTCCGCCTACGGCGCCGAAGTTCGGATCTTCGACCCGAGGGAATTGCCCCTGCGGGGTCAAGTGCCCGACAGCCATCCCAAGGTGCGAGAACTCTTGGAATTGAGCCAATGGTCGGAAGGGCAGGTCTGGTCTTCCCCGGAAATGCACGGCAACATCACGGGGGTGATTAAAAATCAAATCGACTGGATTCCCCTAGAAATCGGCTCTGTGCGGCCCACCCAGGGCAAGACCCTAGCGGTGATGCAGGTCAGCGGCGGCTCCCAGTCCTTTAACGCCGTTAATAGTCTCCGCATTTTGGGGCGCTGGATGCGGATGTTTACCATTCCCAACCAATCCTCCGTGGCTAAGGCCTATCAGGAATTTGAGGAGGACGGCGCGATGAAGGATTCCCCCTACCGAGACCGGGTCGTTGACGTCATGGAGGAATTATTTAAGTTCACCCTGCTTTTACGGGATCGGGCGGATTATCTCACCGACCGTCACAGCGAGCGCCGAGCTAGGGAATAGGGATTAGCCTAACTCGCTTTACCCCGATAAGTAAATCCCCCTAAATCCCCCTTTGTAAGGGGGACTTTGAAACCGGTTTCTCCCTTCCAATCAGCCGTACTGAGCTAGTCCTAGCCGAAGGACTGGTAGGGGCTAAAGAAAATCGCCGTTTAATCTGAAATCTGTCCTCTGAAATCTGGAATCTGAATCATGAAACGCGTCATGTTTGTCTGCAAAAAAAACTCCGCCCGTTCCCAAATGGCGGAAGGCTTCGCCAAAACCCTCGGCGCCGGTAAAATCAGCGTGACCAGTTCTGGGCTAGAAGCCAGTCAAGTCCGTCCCGAAGCCATTGCCGCCATGAAGGACGTCGGGGTCGATATCAGCGACCAGACCTCCAAGGCGCTGGCGGATTTTAATGCCGAAGAGTACGACGTCGTTATTTCCCTCTGCGGTTGCGGGGTCAATTTACCTGCGGAATGGTTAATCCGAGACGTCTTTGAAGATTGGCAGTTGGACGACCCCGCCGAAGCGCCGGAAATTTTCCCCCGAGTGCGGGACGAGGTCAAAGCTAAGGTGGAGGAACTGCTAGCGGCGCTGAGTTAACCAATACCTGCCGGGGGGGCTTATTCTCGACGGTTCCCCAGACTGCTCCATCCTAGTCAAGGAAAAACTGTTCTGCGCAAGTTCAGTTTTTTTGTATTTCTCCGCCGGAGTAAATTGCTTATGCTTCCGTATTGCTATATTTGGTTTTTGCCAGTTTTTCCAGCGCCCAATGAATGCGGGCCTGAACCACCGCTTCCGGTTCCCGGGGTAAACGGGCAGTCAGAAAGCCCGTAACCTGAGCGTTTAAGCCGGGCTGAGCCTGGGCTAACGCCTCTAATCCCGCCGCGGCGCTGTACCGCACCACCCATTCTCCATCCTTTTCCGCCACCGCTTGGAGCGCCGTTAACACCCGGTCTTGAACCTGGGCTAACTGGGAGGGATCGACTTGCTCCCACCGTAAATGCCCCAATCCCTTGGCCGCCGAGCGCCGGACGCTGAGGGCGAAATCCGACTGGGCGGCGTCGAGGAGAATTTCTAGCCCTCTCGGGTCGCCGATGCCCGCCAGGGCCCGAGTGATCCAAGCCCTGGCGCCGTAGTTAAAGCCGTCGATGTGCTCCAGCAGGTAGGGCGCTGCCGCTTCCCCCAGATTAATCAGTCCTTCCACCGCCGCCACCGCCGCGCCGGGGTTGTTGTAACCCAAAACTTTAACCAGAGCGGGAATGGCGTCGGGATATTGAGCCTGGGCGAGGCGCCGAGTCGCCTGGGCTAATTTCGGCGCCGAGTCGGCCTGGTCGAGAGCTTGGAGCAGGGAAACGATATCAGGGTTCATCGGCAAAGAAGAGGGTTCAGACAATCGGGGAAATGGCCCCAGCGCCGGGGGAAGGGGGCTAAGCTTGTCTAGAATGTCAATCATAGGGCGTTTTCGACTGGCTATTACAGTATCCCCGCTATGGAAAAAACTCCCAGACCCTCTTCCTCCCTTTGGCGTTGGCGGGAGGCTCAAGGACGGCCCCTGCTAACCTGCGCCCTCCTCGATCCCTGGCCCCACGGCTTTTTTACCCGCCAGTGGGCGCCGGAGACGCCGGAAACTTTAGTCTGCGCCCTGGCGCCGGACACTTCCGCGTTTCGGGTGAAACAAGTCCACGGCGCCGAGATTCTCTCTCCCGGCGCTTTACCGACGGCGGCGGAAACCTTTGCGCCGGCGGACGGCCTCCTTAGCGACGGCCCCAACCAATCCCTCTGGGTAGCCAGCGCCGATTGCACGCCGGTGTTAATCGGGGATCTAGTTACGGGTCGGGTGGCGGCGCTCCACGCGGGTTGGCGGGGCACGGCCCAGGGCATTATTCCCAAAGCTGTTGACTTATTTCTCGCCCAAGGGAGTCAGTTACCGGATCTGCGGGCGGCGCTGGGGCCGGCCATTTCCCCCCAGGTTTATCAGGTGGACCGGGAGGTGGGCTTACAGGTGGTTCGTAGTATCTCCCCTACTTTTGCGGCGGCGGCGGCGGAACTATTGGCCGAAGCTCAGACCTGGAAGGAAGCGCCGCTTTTGCCCGACCCGGAACCCGGCAAAATCCGTTTAGACGTCCGTCTCGTCGGCGCTTTACAACTGCGTCACCTGGGCTTCAAACCTGAGCAGATTGCGGTTTCCGACCTCTGCACTTACCAAACTCCAGAGTCTTTCTTTTCCTACCGTCGCGCGGGGGAGAAACAGGTGCAATGGTCGGGGATTGTTTCAGCGCGGGCTTCCGGTTCCCCTCCTTGGAGGGGTTAGGGGTGGGTCTAACCTTGAGATCTGACCCACCCCCCAGCCCCCTCCCGAGAGGGGGTGTTATATTTAGAGGCTTTAGATATGAAACGACAATTTTTATTGGCCCTTGGGTTGACCGTCGGCGCTTTCCCCAGCGCCGTCTGGAGCCAGGCGCCGAAAACGATCAATTACCTCTGCGCGGGTAATCAGTCCTTAACTGTGGCGCTGACGGAAGAACAGGCGACGCTCACGTTGCCGGATAAAAGCGCCGTCACGTTGCCCAAAGCGACTTCCGCCTCCGGCGCTAAATATAGCAATGGCAGTCTCACCTTTTGGTCGAAGGGAAACACCGCCTTTGTGGAGCAGGGAGAAACGATGATTCTTAAGGATTGCGTTACCATTCCCGAATAGGCCATGCTCCCGGAAACGTCCCATTATTGGCTCAGGAACGCCCATATTCCCGCTTGTTTATTGGGGGTGGAACCCTGGCGCCCCCAGACCTCGGAGGGGTTGTGTCTGACGGATCTGGAAATTGAGGACGGGCAATTTCGGCGCCTTCTGCCGGCGGGGCAAGTGTCCTGGGATGGGCTGGATTGTCCCCAGGTCGATCTGCGCAAAAAGATTATTTTCCCTCCTTTTATCGATATTCATACTCATTTGGATAAAGGGCATATCTGGGGACGCTCTCCCAATCCCGACGGCACTTTTGAGGGAGCGCTAGAGACGGTTTACCAAGACGTCGCCCGCTACTACGGCGCCGAAGATCTCTACCGACGCATGGCGTTTGGTCTGCAATGCAGTCTGGCCCACGGCACCGCGGCGCTGAGAACCCACATCGACGCCTTTGGCCAACAGGGGGAAATCGGTTTTGAGGTTTTTACTCAGTTGCGCCGAGACTGGGCCGAGCGAATGATTTTGCAAGGCGTTTGCCTCGTTTCGGTTGACTATTACCAAACCCCGGACGGAATTAAATTAGCGGACCGCATGGCGGCGCTGGGGGGAGTTCTGGGGGGCGTGGCTTACCAAAATCCCCAACTGAAAGCCCAATTAACCCAGGTTTTAACCCTAGCCCAGGAGCGCCGTCTGGATGTAGATCTCCACGCGGACGAAACCGGCGATCCCGACTCCCGCGTCCTTTACCAGTTGGCGCTGTTAGCCCAGGAGATGAACTTTACCGGCAAAATCCTCTGCGGCCACTGTTGTAGTTTGAGCGTCCAAACTCCCGAGGTTGTCCGGGAAACCCTGACGGCAGTTAAAGCCGCGGGCATTCAAATTGTCAGTTTGCCGATGTGTAATCTCTATCTCCAAGACCGGCGCTCTCAAGAAACCCCAGTCTGGCGGGGCGTGACCCGCGTCCACGAAATCCGGGAATACGGCGTTCCCCTCGCTTTTGCCAGCGATAACTGCCGAGACCCCTTCTACGCCTTTGGCGACCACGACGGTTTAGAGGTGTTAACCCAATCCGTCCGCATCGCTCACCTGGATCACCCCTACGACGACTGGTGCGCTAGCGTTACCCGGACTCCGGCTGAAATGATGGGGCTTCCCCATTTAGGACGCTTAACCCCCGGACAACCGGCGGATTTTATCCTGTTCCCAGCCCGCTACTTTAGCGAACTCTTTTCCCGTCCCCAATCCGACCGGCTGGTGGTTCGCCGGGGTCAACCCCTTCAGGCGGCGCTACCGGATTACAGCGAGTTGGACGATTTAATTTACCCCCAAGCTATTGACAATTTTTTTCATTAAACCTATAGTGACTCTACAGTGTTCTCTTCTCAAGGATTCAGTGGGTGGGATGGCTCGGCAGAATCGGGGCTTGTCCCTCCCCTCTTTTTTTTGAGTCCAGTTGCTCGAACTTCCTCGGCGCTCTCTGCGTCTAAACTGGGGTGAAGAAAATGTTGGGAACGTCCCTAGCTCTCTCTGTTAATCCCCCTAAATCCCCCTTTGTAAGGGGGACTTTCAGGGGAGTTCCCCCCTTGGCAAGGGGGGTTAGGGGGGATCAAACTGGGGCGCCGACTCTTTTTAAACGACCTCTAAGCGCCGCTTCTCCTCCGACTTCCGGTATGTTGCAATTCCAAATCCAAAGCGATAGCGAAATTTCCGCCTCTAAGCAACTCTTTGACCAAATTCGCTTCGCCATCGCCTCCCGCCAGTATCCCCCCGGACACCGTTTGCCCAGCACCCGGCAGTTGGCCATGATCACGGGTCTGCACCGCAACACCGTCAGCAAGGTCTATCAATCCTTGGAGGAAGCGGGACTGGTGGATTCCATCGCCGGGTCGGGCATCTACGTCAAAGCGCCGGAGAGCGAAACCGGGGTGGTTTTGGATAAATCCCTCTTTCGGGAGTACCCGGAGGCTAGCCAACTGATCCAGCGCAGTCTGGACGAGCTTTTAGGTCAGGGACTCAGTTTGTTTCAGGTTAAGGAGCTATTTCTGGAAACCGTGGAATGGCGCCTGCGGAGTTTAGCCCGAGTTTTAGTAACGGCGCCCCAGCGAGACCTCGGCGCCGGGCAGTTAATCCTCAGCGAACTGGAGCAGGCTTTGGCCATTCCGGTGGAGTTGGTTCCCCTAGAGGATCTGCCCCAAATTTTGACGGCGCTGAACGGCGGCACCGTGGTCACGAGTCGTTATTTTCTAGCGGAAGCGGAAGACTTGGCCCGGCCCTTTGGCGTGCGGGTGATTCCCGTGGATATCTACGATTACAGTCGGGAATTGACGCTCATTAAAGCCCTGCCCCAAAACACCTGCCTCGGCATTGTCAGTCTCAGTCCCGGCATTCTGGGCATCGCCGAGATTTTAATCCACAGTCTGCGGGGAGAGGATCTACTTTTAAAAACGGCGCTGGCTAGCGACGGTCAGAAACTCCGGGCCCTGGCCCGCACCGCCCGCACCATTATCGCCGACCCCGCCAGCGAAGCCATTGTGAGACAAGCCATCGCCCGGGAGCGGGAGCATCTCATCCGAGCGCCGGAGGTGATTTGCACGGAGCATTACATCGGCGAAGAATCCATTCGTATTTTGCGACGGGAGTTGGGGCTAGGGGAAGGGGACGCGGGCAACGAATGAGCCAGGTTAATTCGCCGGAGTTAACGCCCACTCCAGAAGGGCCTTTGGTGGTTCCCCACGCGCCGGCTTCCCTTAAATTTTCCCTAGTTCTGCCCACCTTTAACGAAGGGGAAAATATCCCGGAAATTCTGGCCACCCTAACGGCGCTTCTAGACCCGGTTTTAGGCGCCGACTATGAATTAATTCTGGTGGACGACGACAGCCCGGATTTGACCTGGAAAACGGCGCTGGCCCTCTTGCCTCAGTATCCTCAGGCGAAGGTGATTCGGCGCCAAGGGGAGAAGGGCCTCTCCACCGCCGTGATTCGGGGTTGGCAGGCGGCCCGGGGAGAAATCCTAGGGGTGATGGACGCGGATCTGCAACATCCGCCGGAAATTTTGCTAGAGCTTTTAAGGGAAATGGACCGCGGCGCCGATCTAGCGGTGGCCAGTCGCCATGTGGAGGGGGGCGGCGTCAGCGAATGGAGCGGGGCGCGTCGTCTGCTCTCTCGGGGCGCCCAGGTCTTAGGGCTGATGATTCTGCCGGAAGTGCTCAGCCGTCTCTCGGATCCCATGAGCGGCTACTTTACCCTGCGGCGCTCCGCCATCGCCGGGCGGATTTTAAGCCCCTTGGGTTACAAAATTTTGATCGAAGTGGCGGCCCGGGGGCGGACGCCTTGGCTGGCGGAGGTGGGTTACGTCTTTCGGGAGCGCCAAAGCGGGGAAAGCAAAGTCACCTGGCGCCAGTACGCCGAATATCTCCGGCATTTACTGCGTCTGCGCCTGTCCCGCTCCTCCCGTTTTCTGCGCTTCGCTGTTGTCGGCGCCGGGGGGGTGGCGGTGGATATGGCGGCGCTGTTTATCTTCAGCGATCCCCAGATGTTGGCCTGGGGCTTGACCCGCAGTAAACTGCTGGCGGCGGAGTTGGCCATTGTTCACAATTTTCTCTGGAACGACTTCTGGACCTTTGGGGACGTGGCCCGGCGCCAACCGGGGAACCGTCGGCGCTTGAAACGGTTCGTCAAATTTAATCTCATCTGCGGCGCCGGTTTAATTCTCAATGTCCTGCTCTTAAATCTCTTTTTTAACGGTCTGGGGTTCAATCGCTATCTGGCCAACCTTTTCGCCATCGCTCTCGTCACGATTTGGAATTTTTGGCTTAACCTCAAGCTGAGCTGGCGAGTGACGGAGGTTGAGCCGCCGCCCCGGTTTCCGTAGCGACCATAACGTTTTTTTCCGGCGCGGGGGGGTATTTTTCTCCCTAATCCCAACATTGCTAGGCATAAATACCTATGACAATCCCCGCCATTGAAGTTTGTCCCGTCTGCGGCGTCACTATCGAAAACGGCGCTAAAGTTGTTTTCTCCGCCGGCCCGGCGGGCAATCGGGCCCGACTCTGGGCCCGGGTCTGCAATTTTGCCAAGAATCCCGACTGCATTAATCAAGACGAAGCGTCTATCGGCCCGGTGCAATCCCAAGATTATTACGATTAACTCGGTTAACGATCCCGGCTACCTTAACGGCCGGGGTCGAGGGTTGAGCAACCTCCGGTTCTGGCTTTGCGGCCCGCTCTTTTTGACCCCATTCCGAGCAATGTTAACTTTTGTAAAGTATTATTAAGGAAAGTTGTTGCTTGAGTCCCGCCCTATGAACGTCAGTTTCAGCGCCCAGGAATCACTTTCCCTCTCCTTACAGGAACCCCTGCCAACGCTTCAGCATTATCTCCGGCAACCCCAGCGCCTCGTGACGGCCATCGCCGATCCTCAGTTAATGGAGACCTTGGGAGAAAATCGCTTTCGCCTGAAAATGCGCCCCCTGAGCTTTCTGGAGCTTTATCATTTCCAACCGACCGTAACTCTCAAGGTCTGGGCCAACTCTGCCGGCACGGTCTATCTGGAATCGGAGGACTGCAAAATTCGCGGTATCGACTATATTAACCACCGTTTCGCCCTGACGCTAAAGGGACGTTTAGCGCCCTACCGCCGGGATCAGGAAACCCTGCTTCAGGGCAAGGCCGATTTAACCGTGAGCGTCGATCTACCCCAGGCGCTTTGGCTCACCCCGGCGCCGCTTTTGGAAATGGCGGTTCAGGGACTCCTGCGGGGGGTGTTGGGACGGATTAAACAGCGCCTGCTGGTTCAACTGCTGGAAGATTACCGGCGCTGGAGCGGTCAAGCTCAAGAACCCGCCGGGCCGATTTTAGTCAATGGCTCTCTCGATCCGGCGCTGGAGGGTTAGCAGTGAATACTCCCCAGAGGCATAGCTGAGGCGGGGCGCTCTCGCTATGATGATCCCCAATAGCCCTTTTGTCCGGGTTAAACACTCAAGAATCCGAGTCCATGACCCCATCTCTTTTCGCTGAATCGTTAACCCCCTCCCTGACCTTCCCGCCCCTGCCGGCGCCCCGTCCGCTACTGATGATTGGCCACGGCACCCGGGACGAAGACGGACGCCAGACCTTTTTGGATTTCGCCCAGGCCTATCAGGCGTTGGATACCAGTCGGCCGGTGATCCCCTGTTTTCTAGAACTGACGGAACCCTCCATCCAGGAAGGTGTGGAAGCCTGCGTCGCCCAGGGCTTTACGGAAATTTCGGCCCTGCCCATCCTCCTCTTTGCCGCCCGTCACAATAAATTCGATGTAACGAACGAACTGGACCGCAGTCGGGAGCGATTTCCCCAGGTTCGCTTCGCCTACGGGCGCCACTTTGGCGTCACCCCCTCAATCCTAGACCTCTGGCGGAGTCGTCTGGCGGCCTTAGACCAGCCGGGGGGGATTCCCCGCTCGGAAACGGTCATTCTCTTCGTCGGCCGCGGCGCTAGCGACCCCGACGCCAATGGCGACGTCTATAAAATGGGACGAATGCTCTGGGAAGGGAGCGGTTACCAGACTCTAGAAACCTGTTTCATCGGCATCACCCATCCCCGTCTCGAAGAAGGCTTTCGCCGGGCCCGGCTTTACCGGCCCCGCCGGATTATCGTTCTGCCCTACTTCCTCTTCACCGGCGCTTTGGTCAAAAAAATCTTTACCCTCGCGGCCCAACAACAGGCGGAGTTCCCGGAGATTGAAATGGTTTGTCTGCCGGAAATGGGCGTTCAATCCGAACTGCTCCAACTGACCCGGGAGCGGGAACTGGAAACCCACTTCGGTCAGGTGCAAATGAATTGCGAAGCTTGTAAGTTCCGGTTAGCCTTTAAAGCCCAGGGGGGACACGGGCACGATCACAATCACGGCCATAATCATGATCACCATCACCACGGTCACAGCCATAGCCACGACCATCCCGCCGTCGATCCCTACGCCCGCCTAGAGGATTACCATCAACGCATTTGGCAAGCGCCCTAGGGGAGAAGCCGCCAATCCCGGTCTAGGGGTTCGTAGCCGAAGGGCAGGCCCCGGCGCCGGACTTCGGATCTAGCGGTCTGAAAGGTTTTAATCCCCTCGGGGCGCACCGCCAGCAGGACATAGGTCTTTTGGGGATTGAGACTCTTTAAAAAAGTCTGGAAAGGGGAGTCGTCTCCCCGGAGCGCCGTTAGGGAAATCGGTTTAGAACCGGGGTAAAGGACGACCCCCTCCGGGCGACAGTCGATATAAACTTTGGTTTTTCCCGCCGGCGCCGTTAACCGGACCTGTCGGGGGCGCTGAACGCTAGATAAGGTTAGGGGCGCCGCCAGCAGAATTAAGCTTCCTAGGACGCAAACCAGCAGAGCTAGGAGCAGTAGCCCATCCCCGGACTTAGGGGGAACGGGTCTCATGGGAATCGTCCTCTTCAAAAATAACTAAGCGTCGGGGCGCGTTCAATCGCTCTAAACTGGGGCGGAGCGCCGCTAGGGTTTGTTGAACGTCTCCTAAAACGACGGTCAAGCGCTCCTGATTCGGGGAAGCTTCGGCTAGGCGCTCTAGCAGGGGTTGGAGTTCCCCGAGCGCCGCGATCCAGCGCCGATGTTGGCTTTCCATGGCCAGCGCCAAGTTGTCTACGCTTTGGCTCTGGCTTTGCAGGGATTCCCGGAGCTTTTCGGGGGCCGTCTGGAGCAGTTGGCGAATGTCCGCCAGTTGTTGTTGATAAACGGCGAGACTCTGATAAAGGGTTTGAACCGTCTCCCGGAAGGCTAGGGCGGACTGGTCTTGGGACGCTTGCGTTTGCGGGGATTGGCTTCGGGAGAGCGCTTCTAGACGAGCGATTCCCCCCAAAAAATCCTGGCGGAAGTCCCGGGCTAATTCTAGGAACGGTTCGAGATCCTTCTCCGGGGATAAAGCCGCCGGTAAGGCCGGGGATTGACTCCTTTGAACCTGTTGGGATAACTCTAGGAGGATCGTTTCTAGGCGCTGGTTGGCGACTTGGCTTTGTTTTTGCCAATCTTGATGACTTTGGTAAATGCCCTCCAGAAGGGCGATGAGATGTTTCTGAACCGTTTTCACCTCCGTCACTAGGCTCTCGCTGGCCTCCGGCGCCATCGACCGGGGGGCGACGGCGGAGTTTTGGCGGGGTAAGAGTTCCTGAACCACTTCCTCTAGGCTGTCTCGCCACTCGGTTTGGGGAACGCCCAAGTCCGGCTCCTGTAGGCGGGGCAAAATTTTATCGGCGATGTAAATATCAATCAGCAATAATAATTGACTTTCCTGTCGTTCAACTAAGCTTAAAAACACCATGCCGAAAATACTCAACAACAGCGCCGCTAAGGTCGTGTCCAAGGCGACGGTCAAGCCGCTGGCGACGGAGCCAAAACTGTTCTGGACTTGCTCTAAATTAGCGGCTTGTTCCAAAAATAGAGAAAACCCTTGTACGGCGGAGCCGAGACCAAAAAGAGTGCCAATCAGACCCAGTAGGGGAATCGACCACAGCAGAATCCGGGGGAGGACGTAGGCCGACGCCATCATTTGTTGATAAAACGCGGAGTCCTCCTGGGCGAACTCCGTCGCCGTCCGGCGCGTCTGAGCCTGTTGGTAGGCGCCGATCACCCGACTACAGCGCCGAGCCAGGAGGTTTTTTTCCTGTAGAAGCGCCTGCTGGAGGTTGCTTAAACCGGGATGAGTGGGACTAATTCTAAAAATATTGGCGGGAATAATATCTTGATTGAGATGCTTAAATTCGCGCCGAATGTTGCCGAGTCGGTAGCTCAAATAAGAGACGATGAAAATCCCTAAAAACACCGCGAGTATTTGCGTAAATCCCCGCTCGAATAAAAGGGCGCCGAGGGGCGTCGCTCTGAGGGGGTAAACTAAACCGTAGAGGAGCGCCGTTAACCCAAAACTCCCCAGAAACGTCGTCCAAACGGGAACGGCAAGCTCTTGACGCTCCGTCTGGGCAAAAAGGGGAGAAATAGACATAACCGGATTCAGGAAAGAAGGTCAAGTTTAGCAAATTTTAATTCAAAAATAAAATAATGCCATAGTTCTTAATCCTGCCTAGGGCGGGGGCAAGGGGGAGGGTCAGCCCCCTGAGAACAGCTCTTAGAGGGCCGCCGACCGCTCTACTCAAAGATTAATCTGGGAGTCCCGGACGCCTGAAGAGATAGGCGCTCTAGTCGTCCATCTGCCAAGGTTCTAGAAGATGATTTTCATCCAAAATCCGTTTCGGCCGCAAGACCACAATCACCTGTCCTAAAATCGGCCCGGTTAGAGGGTCTCCAGACCACTGAACCGCGGCTTGGTCGTCTTGGCCGACTAGAAAATAACTCTGGGGATTCCACTGTTGTTGTCCCCGGTCTATCACCACTAAAACCGGTTCCTGGGGTTGGGGCGCCGTCGGGGTTACCTCCTGAGCTAGGGCTAGAAAAGCGACGGGATCTACCGCTGTTAAAATGGCTTGCCAGCCCGGAATCGGCGCTAGGGCGCAATTTTTAGGGGCGGTCGCGACGCCGAAGGGTTCCGCTGGTTTTAACGAAGGAACTTGGGTAATTTGCTCCGGGGTTAAGGGCAAGGTTCCCGCCACGGGAATCAGGCGGGCGGCTTCCTCGTCCTGCTCCAAACGGTAGAGGGGCAGGAGGGGCGCCTGGGCGGAGGGCGCGGCGCCGAAGTCCAGCAGTAAGCCCTCTAGCAGTTGACGAGCGCCGGGGGAAGCGGCGAATTTTAGCCCCTTGGCGATGAGACGGGCCCGCTCCGGCAACTCCCGTTTTTGTTTAGCCCGGCGCCAACATTGGTAAGCCAGAGCGTCGCCGGGATGGGCGGTAAAACCCGCGGGCAGTTGGGATAAACGACTGATTTCCTGAACGGCTCGGGCTAATTCCTTGGCGTCTTCCGCTTCCAGCCGGTGGCTTTGGGCCGCCTGGGCGACGCTGGCTCGTTGCTCCTGATTTAAAATCCGCAATTCGTAGAGCACGTCGCTTTTGGGCCCCAGGTAATACCGAAGGGTCTCTTCCCCGGCGCCGCCCCGGACTAAACTTTCATAGACCTGACTGGCGACGATGACCAAATTTTGTTGAACTTTCTGGAAACCAGTAGCTTCAAAAATAGCCTCGGCGCTGTAGCCGCTCTGCTGGAGGCGCTGACACTTTTGCCCCCACTCCACCCAGGAGCCTTCTTTCTGAAGGAGGGATTGGAGCAAGGCTTGGGCTTGGTCGGGGGTCAAGGAATCGGGCATTTTCAGTGAGCGGTTATCAGTGAGCAGTTATCAGTGAGCAGTGATCAGCAAGTTTTATCCCCCCTAACCCCCCTTTTCCCATCAGCCTCGTTTTGCCCCCCCCAGCCCCCCAATTTTGGGGGGAGTTCGGAGCTTTTCTGAGTTCAAAGTCCCCCAGAATTGGGGGATTTAGGGGGCGAGATAAGGTTAATGACAAAACCAAAGACTTGTATGTACTATGTACACGGTAGCCTTTTAAAGGGGAGAACCGGCTTCAAAGTCCCCCTTGCAAAGGGGGATTTAGGGGGATTCACTAGGCGTTTGTTCCCCGGGAGAATCTGGGGAAGGATCTGGATTTTCCGGGATTTCTGTTTCTAGAGTTTCCGACGGCGCCGTTAGGGATTCAGGCTCTGGAGCGGGGTCTTTAACAATCTGAACGACGGATTCGATGACCGTAACGGCGTCGGAACTCTCCAGGGCCTCGGCGCCGAGGTTTTCCAGTTCCTCTAGCTCTTCTAAGATTTCCTCCGCCACTGCCGCAGAAACGGCGCCGGGTTCCGGCTCGTCCCAATCCTCTGAGTCTAAAGGCTCGGTTTTCGGGGGGGATTTTTTCCCAAACAGGCCCTGCCAAGGTTTGCCTTTGGCTTTAACCGGCGCCGGTTTGGGATTAGGCGTCGAGACGGGTTCGGGGGGGTTAACCTCCTCTGGAACCGCTTCGGCGACAACTTCTGAAGGGGTTTCGGGGACGTTAACTTCCGCCGTCGGCGCCGGGGGGATTTCCGCGGGTTCGGGAATCTCTGGAGCGACGGGTTCAACGACGGCGGGCGCCGGGGTCGGAGCGGTCATTTTTTGCGGCGGCTTCGTCGTCCGCCGCCCGCCCTGGAGCCAGCCCAGGAAAGAGAAGCCGGGACTCTCTAGGGGAACGGCGCTGTTGGCTAAGGCGCTTCTCAGTTTCAGGGTCTGCCAGGCGAAACCTAAAATGAGCGCCACCGCGGCCAGTTGCCCCAGCAAAACGCCCCCCGTCAGGCGCTGGGCGCAGACCCAGAGGACTAAGGCGTAAAATAAGCCGATGCCGCTCCAGAAAAAGTCGTCCTGGCGGTGCAGTTTGGGGGCGAAAAAGGCCGAGAAAAAGAAGATCAAACTAGCTAGGGCCACCGTCGCGGCTAAAATCAAAGCCAACATGCGAGCGTCTCCGTCGAGAATCCGTTTCCTCCTATTGTGGGGTATCCGGCGCCGTCTTCTCCAGTTTTAAGGCCACCTCGGCGCCGGCCATTTCTTTAGACTGATAAAGACTGATAAGGAGATTTAAAGTTTAATGATGACGATTAGGGAGGCTAAGATCCTAGACAAAAGCGGCGCCGATCCCCCCCCATCTCTCCCCCGAGCGGCCTATATCCATCTCCCTTTCTGCCGCCAACGTTGCTTTTACTGCGATTTTCCCATCGTGGCGGTGGGGCCCCGGCAGGATCTCGGCGCCTCCCGTTTAGTTCAAGACTACGAAGCGGCTTTAATTCAGGAAATTCAGACCGCGACCGGGTCGGCGCCGTTAACGTCGGTCTTTTTTGGCGGCGGCACCCCCTCCCTTTTTCCCCTGGACGCCCTAGAGCGCCTGTTAGTCCGGCTGGAAAAACTGTTTGGCTTCGGCGCCGACTTGGAAATTTCCCTCGAAATCGACCCCGGAACCTTTGATTTGCCCCAACTCCGGCGCTATCAAGATCTCGGAATTAACCGGCTCAGTTTAGGCGTCCAAGCTTTTCAGGATTATCACTTAACCGCCCTCGGACGTCACCACCGGCGCCGGGACATCGACGAAGCCATTAACCTGCTCCGTCAGGTCGGGTTTGAGAACTGGAGTCTAGACCTGATCTCCGGCCTGCCGGGTCAAACTCTAGAAGATTGGCGCCAGTCTTTAACAGAGGCGCTAGCGGCGGGGCCAAGTCACCTCTCCGGTTACGATCTCGCGGTGGAGCCCGGCACGGTCTTTGGCAAGCGGTTCCAGCCGGAAGCGGCGCCGCTCCCGCCCCAGGAGTTAACGGCCCAGATGTATAGCCTCGCCCATGAAACCTTGACCCAAGGAGGCTTTGACCACTACGAAATTTCCAACTACGCCCGCCCCGGTCGCCAGTGTCGCCATAACTTAGTCTATTGGCGCAATCAAGCCTACTACGGCTTTGGCCTCGGCGCCGCCAGTTACCTCGACGGCGCCCGCGTCAGCAGACCCCGAACCCGGGCCGAGTATTACGCTTGGGTTCAATCCTTACCCCAGGCGCCGGAACCGCCCCTTTCCCGTCGAGAGCAACTGTTAGAAACTCTGATGTTGGGGCTACGGCTGAGAGAAGGCGTGGCGTTAAAGCCTTTGCTGAAAGACCTATCTCCTAAGGAAGAGCGCGCTTTTTGGCGCTGTCTGGAACCCTACCTTCAAGAGGGTTACGGGGAAATTTTCGACATGGAAGAGCATGGGCCAGAATTAAAGCCGGGGGATGGCGGGCAGAGACTCCGACTGACGGCGCCGGAGGGATTTTTGCGGTCAAACCGAATTTTGGCGGATTTGTTTGCGGTTTTATAAAGGGCCGGGGGATGAGGGCGGAAGAAAACGGCGCCGGCTTCGCTTTTCCGAACCTTAAAGCTGTGTTACATTTTTTAATGGTGGGCTGACGCTTCCGTCAAGGAGGAAAGCCACCCCCCTATGCCTCCTGCAACCCGTCATAGTACGCTAATCATAGCCCGATTCCGGCCCCCTCCGGGTCGTCCCCATCCCTCCTTAATCCTTAGAGAAGTTCAGCTTCAATGTTTTCTAAAGAAGTCACCGAATCAAAAGTCTTTCAATGGTTCAATGACCGCCTAGAGGTACAAGCTATCTCTGACGACATTGCCAGCAAGTATGTTCCCCCCCACGTTAATATTTTCTACTGCCTGGGCGGAATCACCCTGACTTGCTTCCTGATCCAGTTCGCCACTGGCTTCGCCATGACCTTCTATTACAAGCCGACGGTCGCGGAAGCCTTTGCCTCTGTCCAATACATCATGAACGAAGTCAACTTCGGTTGGCTGATCCGCTCTATCCATCGCTGGTCCGCCAGCATGATGGTGTTGATGATGATCCTCCACGTTTTCCGGGTTTATCTTACCGGCGGCTTTAAAAAACCTCGGGAATTAACCTGGGTGGTGGGCGTGATGCTGGCCGTGACCACCGTTTCCTTCGGAGTGACCGGTTATTCCCTCCCCTGGGATCAAGTCGGCTACTGGGCGGTGAAAATCGTTTCCGGCGTGCCCGCGGCCATTCCCGTGGTGGGCGACCAATTGGTGACCCTGATGCGGGGAAGCGAAAGCGTGGGACAAGCCACCTTAACCCGCTTCTACAGCCTGCACACCTTCGTTCTGCCCTGGATTATCGCCGTGTTGCTCCTGCTCCACTTCCTGATGATCCGCAAACAAGGCATTTCCGGCCCTTTGTAACGTTTTGTCCGGCGCCGGGACTTTTCTAGAAGGAACCCCTTAAGCTAGAAAAACCTGCCCCGTTTCCTTAATAACCGGCTTTACCCTTAAGGAGAACACTCCTGTGACTATTATCAAAAAACCCGACCTCAGCGATCCCGATTTACGGGCCAAGTTGGCCAAAGGCATGGGCCACAACTACTACGGCGAACCCGCTTGGCCCAACGATATTCTCTACATGTTCCCCATCTGCATCATGGGCGCCATCGGTCTGATTACCGGTCTGGCGATCCTTGACCCCGCTTTGATTGGAGAACCCGCCGATCCCTTCGCCACGCCTTTGGAAATCCTACCGGAGTGGTATCTTTATCCCACTTTCCAAATTCTGCGGATTCTCCCCAATAAACTACTGGGAATCGCCTGTATGGCGGCCATTCCCCTGGGCTTAATGTCGGTGCCCTTCATCGAGAGCGTCAACAAGTTCCAAAACCCCTTCCGGCGCCCCATCGCCATGACCGTTTTCCTCTTTGGCACCGCCGCGGCTATCTGGCTCGGCGCCGGAGCGACCTTCCCCATTGACAAGTCCCTGACCCTGGGTCTTTTCTAAATCGGGAAAATCGCCCCCTCTTGTGTTAAAACCTCTAACATCCCCCTTCTATCTAGGGGGATTTTGTTTATCGGCGCCGCCCCTTGACCTATGTTTAAAAGCCTGCCCAATTCCTCTGTCGAAAGACCGTCGACCTCTATTCCCCTCTTAATTTTCGGCGCCGTCGGCCTTTGCGCCCTAGCCAGCGCCTATCTGGGCTATCGTCTCGGGGACGAAGCCATTAAGGGGGTGGCCCAGCCCTCGGAAAACCCGGTTCAGCGCCTCAATTTACCCCAGACCTCTGCGGATAAAGACGAAAAAGCGCCGACCCAACCCACGGTGAAGTTTGTTCCCCTCAATATTGAACAGGTTAGAAAGGACGCTAAGGCCTATATCAAAGCCCGCCAGAAGACCGTTAAGGGTCAGGCAAATTCCGCACAAGACGGGAAATAAACAGATTTCAGATGACAGATTTCAGATTTCAGGCGTTGTTTTGCGCGCTATGGAGGGAGTAAACGCCATGACTTTCCGTCCGCCTTGGTATCTCCGTAACGGCTTTTTAATGACCCTCCACACCGCTTGGGGGGCGCCGTCCGAAGCTTGGCAATATTTAAACTCTCAGGAGCCGGTTTATCAGGAGCATATCTTTACCGGCGCCGGGGGGGTTCCCCTCTATGGACGCTACGCTCTGCCCCCGAACCCTAGGGGAACCTGGGTGATGACCTACGGCATCACGGGGGATTTGGATAATCAATGGTTTTTGCGCCTCTGGGCCAAACGAGCCTACGAGCGGGGCTACGGGGTGTTGATCTTCGACTGGCGCGGCCATGGCAGAACAGGAGAACTCTCTCCTGCCCTCACCTCCGACGGTCTCTACGAAGGGGAGGATTTTTGTCGCTTGGCGGCTCAAGGGAAGGCTCTCGGTTTGCCGGCGCCGTTTTGGTTTGGGGGCTATTCCCTGGGGGGGCAATTGGCGCTTTGGGGCGTCTTGAAAGGACAAACCCTCTCTCAATGGGGGCCGGAGTTGGCTTTAAGCGAGGCGGAAATCGGCGGCGGCGCCGTCATTTGCCCTAGTTTGGAATCGGAGCGCTCCCTCCGTTACCTGACGGCCCATCCCCTAGGGCGCTATTTTGAAAAAGCCATCGCCGCTAATCTGAAACAATTAGCCTTGCGCCTTTACGAGTGTCATCCCGGCGCTTTTGATTTAGAGGTGATTAAAAAAGCCAATAGTATTTGGGCCTTTGACGAGGGCTTAGTGATCAAGCCCCTGGGCTTCAAAACCGTGAGCGACTATTACCAAGCCAGCAGCGCCCTGCCCCTTTTGCCCCAGTTGAAAAAACCGACCTATTTGCTTTACGCCGAGGACGACCGGCTCTTTGACCCGTCTTTAATCCCGGAACTCCGGGCCATCGCCCAGGACAATCCCTTCCTAGACCTCTGTTTAACCTCTAGGGGCGGCCACGTCGGTTACTACAACAGCCCTCAGGGACAGCGTTTGTCCCAAGATCCGGATCCCTGGTGGGGAATTCACCGGGTTTTGGACTGGGTCGAGACCCAAAAAGTTTCAAGTCCCATTCCCCTCAGCGCGATTGCTTAGGGGGGATTGTCCGCAAGGCGTTGAAACAACCGCGCCGTTTGTTCGGGAGCGCCGGCTAGGGGAAAGAGAAAAAGATGTCGAATCTCCCGTGATTTCAACACTTCCGGGAAACGGTGAGCCTGGCGCTCGGTGAGGGAAAGGCCCCGGTAGCGCCGGGCGTAGGCTAGTTCGGCGGCAAAGTTATCGTCGTTGTAGGCCTGGATAAAAATCCGATCCACCGGCCAATTCTGCCAATCGGCGGCAAAATACCGTTTAGCCCAGTAGGGGTTATGGTGGCAGAGGTCGAATTTCACTCGGGGATTGGCTTTTTTGGCGGCGCCGAGCATCCCCGTCACAAACTGGGTCAAGGCTCGAATCCGCTCCGGCGGGCTGGGGGTTTCCGAATGGTAGCCAAGGTAGTCGTCCCATTGAACGGCGTCAATTTGAGGGTATTTTTGCACGAATTCCACCAACACATCCCGAAAGAGTCCGGCAATCTCGGGATTAGCGACATCCAAAATATAGTGCTCGACCCCTCGATAGGTGCGGTCCACCCCCGGCGCTAACCAGCCTTTCGTCCGGGCCGTCTCAAAAATGGGACTATTGGGGTCAAGCTTAATGCCCTTTTCAAAATAGGCGTGGACTTCCATTCCCTGACGGTGGGCTTCGTCGATGAGCCAGTCTAGCCATTGAGGTTCAAATTGATTGGGACAACTTTCTAAGCCGAGGTGCTTTTTCAGCGCCGCGCTCCGGTACATGGCGCAACCGTTGCCCCATACGCCGTGGATCAGGGTGTTGACGCCCAACGCCTTATAGCGCCGGACTCGGGAACGAATCTGGGCTTCACTAGCGTTGTTGGTAATGGCGTAGCGGCTCAGGTACAGGCCCCGGATGCCGGTTTGGGAGGGTTTTAGAGCCGGGGAGGGGCTAACCGCCGCCGCGACGGGAGGAGAAGGGGAAGGGGGCTTGGGCTTAACGGTTTTCGGCGCCAAGCTCGCTGGCGGTTTAACTGCTAGGGGGCTGGGCCGGAGGGTAATGGGCGGCGGCGGCGGGGCGGGGTCGGAGAAGCGAAAGTCGCTGAGGGGTTCTAGGGGCGCCGGCGGGGGAGCGAGGAAAAGCGCGACTAAATCCAGATTTTGCCGGAAGCGCAACCAACCATAGGCGCCGGCCGTCAGGGTGGAGCAGGACAGCCACAAACAAAAGAGAAGGACAAGCTGACCATTGGGAGACATGGTGGTGAAGCTCAAACGCCCTAAATAATCCTTATTTTACCGGCGGCGCTTGAAATTGAGCTGGTCGCGATGGGCGGGCCGACCCAACACAATTAAACGGCGTCAATGCGCGACTCGCAAGTTCATAACTCTATGACTACGTTCGAGTTACCAGCGGAATTTTAGCTGGCGGACAGACGCTTTCTTTCTTCGCCGCCTAGCAGTTGATCGGTTTCCCGGAGTATTTGAGGGATACTCCGCCGGTGGGGGCTAGCCTGTAAACAGGACTGCAAGCGCCGGGGATCGATATTTTTAGCGGGTTGTCCGGGAAACCAGTGGCCGCCATTGCCCAGGAGGTTGTAACGCATTTTGCCGTACTCGACCAGATCGTAGGCTAGCGCCAAATTACGAAGCCAAAGAATGACGGGGATATTAATCTGATCGGGGGTCTCTTCTAGGGTCGGCAGTCCCTGGCGCCAAGTGCGAACCCACTCTTCCCCTAAAGTGTCCGTCAGCGCCGCCTCTAATTTGGCCGCAATGGGATTTAAAACGGCGCCGGGGTCGGCGGAATCTGTTAAATAAGCCAGGGTTTGCAGATGTTCGTCGAAATCCGTCGGCCGAGCGGCGCCGACGCTCAGGGTATGCACCTGGGGACGGGAGAGGCAAAAAAGGTCGTTAAAGACCATGGGGCTGAGGGGCGCGCAGAGACGGGTCAGTTTTTCGGACGGTTTGTAGAGTAAACCCCCCTTATCGGAAGGACTAATAATAAAGACTCCCATATCTTGGCGGGCGGCGGCTTCAATGGCGGGCCAATTGTCTTGAAAAATGTAATACCAGTGGAGGTTAACATAATCAAATTCCCCGGTTTCAATCGCTTTGATAATGACCGGCGTCGGCGCATGGGTGGAAAAGCCGATAAAACGAACTCGGCCTTCCCGTTGCCAGCGCCGGGCTTGCTCTAAACAGCCGCCTGGGCGCAGAGTATATTCCAGGAGTTCCGGGGTGTTGACGCCGTGAATACCCAGAAGATCCACATATTCGAGGTTTAAATAGCGCCAAGAGGTTTCCCAATTTTCAATAAATTCCTGGGGATCTTCTTTGGGTGAAACCTTGGTTTGGACAATTAACTTTTCTCTCGGATAACGGGAAAGAATTTGCCCCAACTGCATTTCCGAGGTGCCATAGCCCCTAGCGGTTTCAATATGGTTAACGCCTAACTCTAGGGCTTTTTCAATAATCGCTTCTAGGTTGCTTTGACTGGCGGCGGGAATTTTTTCCCAAGCCGCGTCCTGCCATTGGAACTGATAGCGCATTCCCCCGCAGGAGAAGACGGGCAGAGCTAACTCGGTGCGCCCAAAACGTCGATACAACATAGCAAAATAAGTCTTTAGTTCAATGTCGCTAGCTAAATTCTAATCGTAAACTGGGGAGCAAACGTTGGAGATTGCGGAGGGATTTCGTCTGCCAAAGGATTTTGCCAGAGCCTTTAAAAATGAGTTGCGTCCTTTGCAGTTCCCGCACTTTAACGACAAACATAGAAAGCATACTAATCCCCGAACTATTTAGAAATTCTAGCCCTTCGAGATTGACCGTAAATTCCGATAAATGATCTAAACAATCCAGTAAAAAATTCATAATTTCTTGATATTGTTGCATTCCTTCCAGGCGGAGAATCCCGGTCAGAAAACAGGTTTTAGAATCTGGATCGTAATAGACTCGATAGTCTTGAGTCTGAATTTCACTCATTTTCATGGTTGCTAGAGTACACATTAAGGGGTGAATAAAGTAAGACTAAACAATGTTTCATTAGCGCCCATTTAGTCCCCTACACTAGACCGTCGGACGCGAGGGATTGGGCGGACTTCCACCGGCTCAAAGGTCAAGAGAGCTTCGGACGGTTACCCAAATCCCTCCAGATTGATCGTTAATGGGAACAAATCGCCAACCAAATTGAGCGTCGTAGTCATGAATCATGGTCAGAATTCCCATGTGGGATTCCCCTAATCCCGCGGCGGTGGCTTCCAGTTGTTTGAGATAGAGATCGCCGAGGTCGCTTTTCAAGAAAAGTTGAATAAATTTTTGATAGACGTCCACCGATGTTGGAGAAGCGGGATTAACGACTTCAAAAATGATTTGCTCGGGATAAAGGCGGAGAGTGATACTAATGGGTAGATTTAAGCTGGAGTCGCTATATTTAACGGCGTTTTCCAACAGTTCATTGGCGATGTAACTCACCGAGGCTTTGACCGTTTCCTTCGCGTTTGCTCCCTGGGCGTCGCCGGGAAAGAAAGTCGAAAAATAATCGCCTAAAAAATCTGCGGAAAGGCCGTAATTGCGCCAGCGTTGATTGCGGGATTGGGTGGAGAGGGAAAAATTCAGCGTTAAAAATTCGTCGCTGGGGGGGATGGGATCGGGAAAATGACCAAAGGTTTGGGGGGCGCTCATAGGTACTGGCGTAGAGCAAGGGGCGTCGGCTCAGGGCTTATTCTACCAGAGGGAAGGAGAAAGCTCCGGCGATAGCGCCGCTCCGCTGAAAAGGCTCGGGGAGCTTCCCTGTGGGCAAGACGTCGGGGGCCTCGCTTGATTGAGGCGAGGCAAATCCTAAATCCCAAAACTCGGGGGGTTATTCCGGCAAGCGAGCGCCGTCTAGATCGGCCCTGGCGAGGATGGCCCCCGTTAGATCGGCGCCGGTTAAATTCGCGTCCCGTAAAATCGCGCCGGTTAAATCCGCGTAACTCAAATCGGCGTTTTCTAGATTGGCTCCGCTCAGATCCGTGGTCAGGGGAGAGCGACGCAGTCCGACGTTAAAGTTCGCGCGACAGAGTTTAGCGCCCCGCAAATTAGCTTGACACAGACACACCGTCGCCAAATTGGCGTAACTCAGATCGGCGCCGCTTAAATCCGCGCGGACTAAAGTCGTGCGCTGGTCGTCCATGGAGCGAAAATCCGCCTCAATCAAGAGCGCTCCCTTTAACTGGGCTTCCCCCAGATCGGCGCCGCTCAAACTGGCTTTACAAAAATAAGCGCCGTTCAAATGGGCCCGAATTAACTTCGCGCCGCTTAAATCCGCGTCCCGGAAACAAGCGCCGGTTAAATCCGCCTCCGTTAAAATCGCGCCCCAGAGCAGAGCCTCGCTAAAATCCGCGCCCTGAAGTCGAGCGCCGACCAGATTGCTTTTACCCAACCGGGCCTGACGGAAATCCCCCTTCCGAAAATCGGCGTCCTGGAGATGGAGTTGGATCAGGTCTTGCCCCTGGGCGTTGAGACCCGCAAACTGGCGCTCTCCGTGGGCGTAGCATTGGAGTAGTTCTTCGAGATCGAAAGTCGCGGCGGAATGAAACAAGGGCGCCTCCAAAGGGAAAATCGGTGGTCAGCCATCCAGGGAGCGGCGGACTATGGCTTCGGCGACAAAAAGTTCGGATAGATTGATTTTACGGTATAGTCGAGCCAAGTCCCGTCCCGATCAGCTTCCTTTCTAGGGCGTCTTCAATCCTTGAGCAGAGCGGAATTAATGACTCAAACAATAGCCTTTCTCGGACTGGGAACCATGGGAGCGCCGATGGCGGCCAATTTAGCCCGGCGGGGGTTTCGGGTCAAGGGTTGGAATCGGACTCCGGGGCGCCCCGGTATTGTCTTGGCGGAAACTGCGGGAGTGGAAATTCAATCCTCTCTACCCGACGCCGTTCAAGACGCCGATATGATCTTGACCTGCGTGGGCAACGGCGCCGATGTGGAGGCGGTTCTCTTAGCCCCCGGCGCCGCGGCGGACTGGGCCCGACCCCAGAGTTTAATCCTAGACTTCAGCACTATTGGCGTGGCGGCGGCCCAAAGTATCGGCGCCGCCTTGGCGAAAAAAAACCTGCGGTTTCTGGACGGGCCGGTTTCCGGGGGGGACGTCGGCGCTCAACGGGGAACCTTAACCATCATGGTCGGCGGAGCGCCGGCGGATTTTGCCGAGGCGGAGCCCTATTTACAGGCGCTGGGAACCCAAATTGTTCACTGCGGCCCCCTGGGAAGCGGTCAGGCGGTGAAACTTTGTAATCAAGTTTTAGTTTCCCTCAATATGATCGGTCTCTGCGAGGCGGTGGTTCTCGCTCGAACCTTAAACCTTGACCCCCAGCTCATGATTCAGGTCTGTCAGGGCGGCGCCGCCGGCTCCTGGGCGCTGACCCACTTGGGGCCGAAAGTGGCGGCGGGGGACTACGAGCCGGGGTTTATGATCCGCCATATTTTAAAAGACCTAGGCTTTGTCCAAGCCGAGGCGCCGGAGTTGCCGGGTTTAACCCTAGCCCAGTCCCTGTTTACCGCCGTCGCCGGACTCCCGCGGGGCGCCGAGCAGGGCACCCAGGCGATGATGCGAGCCTATGACAACCTTCGGCAAAGTAACGCATAATAGGAGGACGTAAATTTTGGGTATGATATTGATTCGCCGCAGAGAGGGACAAAAACCATGAGTGAATCCACGCCCTACCAGATCCTCGGGGTCGCGGAGGACGCTTCCTTTGAAGAAATCCAAGAGGTGAAAAATCGACTCCTCGCCCAATATCAGGGGGAAGAGCAAACCCTCGACCGGGTAGAGGCCGCCTATGACGCCATTATTATGGAGCGTCTGCGGTTACGTCAGGAAGGGAAAATTAAAGTGCCGGAACGGATTCGCTTCCCGGAACGGACGACGCCCCCCCCGGCGCCCTTGACGGCCCCGCCGACCGGTCAGTCCGCCTCCTGGTTACAGAGATTCATCGATACGCCTTCTCGAAACGATATCCTTCTACCTGCGGGTATTTTCGCGGCGCTGGGGGGCATTACGGTTCTGGCGCCCCCCGCCGATAGTTCTCTTCTGCCGTTATTGCTAGTGGGCGGCGTCTTTACTAGTCTGTACTTTCTTAACCGCAAAGAAAACAAGTTTGGCCGGGCCTTTCTCCTGACCTTGGCGGCGCTGTTGTTGGGGGTGGGTCTCGGCGCTCTCCTGACTTCTCCCCTAGCGGGTCTGCCCCTAGGGGGCGAGCGAATCTCGGCGCTGGCGGCCTTTCTGTCGCTCTGGTTAGTCAGCAGTTTTCTGCGTTAACGGTTGGGCGAAAAGTTCTAGTCAGACGCTTTGGTAAAAAGGCTTAACATCTTTCAGGGATTGTAAACTTTAAAGTCCTTTGGACGTAAAGCGTACAGAAAAAAAACCTAGATTAAGCTACTTTGAGGGGTTATTCAGCTTGAGTTTCCCTTGAAGACCACAGCGCCAAAGCGCCTTGACTGAGGGAATTTTGGTGAAACTTCATCGGAAAAGGCGATATTTGTTACCAAAACAGTTGGAGCCGCAAGAGCCAATAATTTAGGCTCGTTTTCGCCCACAAACAACAACATCTTCTTCACACCCAGTTATGAGCGAGCGCCGTCAAAGCGAAGCGGAACAACGCCAAGAAATGGAGCGATTAAGGGCGGAGCTGGCAACCCTGAAACAAGAGCGAGCGGCGGCTCTACAAGCGCAAGAAATCGCCCGCCGTCAACTCCAACAGCGAGAAACGGAACTAGCGGATATCCAACGCATCGCTAAATTGGGTTTTTGGCGCTTCGATATCGCTTCCGGTCGGATTACTTGGTCAACGGAAATTTATCAGATATTTGGGCGAGATCCCCAAAAGCCTCCCCCCAGTTACGAAGGGCTAGTTCGGGCGATTCATGCCGATTATCGGAAACCCCACCAGGTCGTCGTTGACGCCGTCATCGCCACTGGACAAACCCAGGAAATAGAATACCCAATCACTAAAACCGATGGTTCAACAGGCTGGGTCTGGACGAAAATTGAAGCGGTTTTGGATGAGCAGGGTCAGATAGTGGGATTGCAGGGAGTCGCTATGGATATTAGCGAGCGTAAACTGACCGAAATCGCCTTAAAAGCAAGCGAAGCTCGATTTCGGAATTTGTTTGAGTCCAATATTGTCGGGATGATTTTTGCTTGCAACCAAGGAGAAATTCTTGACGCCAACGATCGTTTTTTAAGCATGGTTGGCTATAGTCGAGATGAGCTAAAATCCGGTCTGGTGCGCTGGGACGAGTTAACCCCCCCAGAATACGATCATCAGGATCAAGCCATTATTGCCCGTCTGCGACGCGGGGAAACGACGGAACCTTGGCAGAAGGAATATTACCGTAAGGATGGCAGTCGCATCCCGGTGCTGATTGGCGTCGCCACCTTGGAACTTCAGTTTGACTATACGGTCTGTGTTGTGGTAGATATGACCGAACAACAGGAAACTCTACGTCAATACCGAGACGCAGAAATAGAACTAGCCAAACTTAATGTTGAGCTTGAACAGCGGGTTGTCGAACGCGCTCAGGCGCTTCAACAAAATGAAGAGCGGTTACGCTTGGCGCTGGAAGCGGCGAATATGGGCCATTGGGATTGGGATATATTAAACAACCAAATTATCTGGTCGGAAAGCCTAGAGCGACTCATGGGGCTGGAGCCGGGCGGTTTTGACGGCAATTTTGAGACGGTTAGGCAAATGATCCACCCCGACGATCGGGAGAAGGTTTTACGGGCCCTTAATCAGAGCACCCTGAATCATGAACCCTACGATGTGGAATTTCGCTTCATTAAACCCGACGGCAGTATTCGTTGGGCGGCGGGTCAAGCCAGCGTGATTCGAGATTCCAATGGTTTTCCGATCCGCATGATCGGCGTAGATGTGGATATTACCCGCCAGAAGCGATTTGAGGAGGAGCTACGACAAGTTAATCAAGAGTTGGAAAATAATCTTAACGAACTCAAACAGCGTAACGCCGAAATGCTATTGCTCTCGGGCATTATCGATTATCTCCAGTCCTGTTCCACGGTCAAAGACGCTTGCGCGGTGATTTCGGCGCTGTCCCAGCCCCTCTTTCCCGATTGTTCAGGGGGAATTTTTATCCTCGCTCCCCAGAAGGATTATTTAGAAAGGGTGACGTTTTGGGGCAATCCTGTCTGCTCTGACGATCTCTTTACGTCCTTGGACTGTTGGGCTTTACGACGGGGTCGCTCTCATTGGGTGGGTCGGGGACAACACGACCTCTTCTGTAACCATGTCAATCATCAACATTTACCGGCGGAAAGTTTATGCCTTCCCCTCATCGCCCAGGGGGAAACCCTCGGTCTTCTCTCTCTCTGCGCTTTTAAAGACGGCGCTTTGCCGGAAATCCGCCAACAATTGGCGAAAACGGTGACTGAGCAGTTAAGTCTGGCGATTGCTAACTTAAGGTTGCGAGAACAACTCCAAGAGCAAAGTCTGCAAGATCCCCTAACGGCGCTGTTTAACCGCCGTTATTTAGAGCAATTTTTAATTCAGGAATTGGCCAGAGCCAAACGTCACCGTTATTCCGTCGGCGTCTTGATGATGGATATTGATCGCTTTAAAAACGTTAACGACACCCTGGGCCATGAAGCGGGAGACCGGGTCTTGACCGCCATTGGCGCTCTACTGAAGAACAATATTCGAGCGTCCGATGTGGCCTGTCGTTATGGGGGCGAAGAAATGACGATCATTCTACCGGACACCTCCCTGACGGACGCCTATCAAAAAGCGGAATTTTTGCGGCGGGTCATCGCCGAACTGAGTTTAGATTATGGCCAGATAACCCTCGATTCCATCACGGCTTCCTTCGGCGTCGCCTGTTATCCCGACCACGGCGAAAGAGCTAAAGCCCTCATTCCGCAGGTTGATAAATAATTAACTACATGGGTAGTAATAATACTCAACAGGGGGGCCTAAAAGGTGAATAATGAGACGACGTTCCTCGTTGAGATTACTAATCTGCCATTCCCCGTCTAGGTTAACTCGGT
>WGLZ01000037.1 GCA_016471375.1 Cyanobacteria bacterium RI_101 | reverse complement strand
TGCCAAGACGCAGTACCTTAAAAACTGAAGATAGAGGGTTCAACCAAGAAACTATGAAGCCTTTGGTTGGTAAAATCTTCAAGGAAAAAACAAGTAAGTTCACAGCTATTAATAGCCAAGGAACGTAGGGCATACTTGAACATGCCAAAGCGGTATAACGTGTTTCGAGATCTTACTGGATCCTATCTTAACCGTTGCGAAGTCGGGTTTCAACCCGCGTAGCAACATCCGCTTAGAATCCCCCGGTTTTAACCGGGGGAGAGTTCAAATGGACGCTTCCCACCTCGATATTCTGAAAGGCCTGCTGAAAGACTCCGCCCAGATCAAGGCGCGGCAGGAACTGCTCCTGGGGGAATTGGCGGATCTGGAGAATCGGTTGTTTAACTTGGAAAATCCCCAGCCTGGGATTTTAGGCGCCGACGAGTTTCGAGCCTACGGTCAGGGAGAGCCGACGGAAATCCGGCTAGATTTGCCCCTCAATAAACTGTTGGAGATCTACCAAGAAGCGCCGTCCATTTTGGAACCCCTCTGCCAACGGGCGGCGTTATTGCCCGATACCGACATTGTGGAGCGCAACGCCCTAGGGAATTATTGGGTTTTACAACTGGAGAATCAGGGATTTTACCTCTTACCCCGACCGGGGGATATGAGGCGTCTGGCCCAGTTGGAAAGTTTGGAAAAGCTCTTTGAACTAGACGGCGCCGTCCAAATCCGAGAGGACTTTTGCCTCCAACGCCCGGCGACGTTACAACTTCTGCGACGACATCGGCGCTGGCAGTTACAGGAAAAAGGGTCTTTAGCCTGAGGGCCGTCTCCCCTCGGTTGGCGCTGGAACGAGCAATTGCAAAGCCTCCGAGATCAATACGCCCAACTCTTAGACCGGGCCGAAGAGGCGGGAAGCGCCGGACTGGAGGCGTTAACCCGGGGTCAGGTCTGGCAACAGTCCCTAGAGCGCCGCTACGGGGAGTTGGTAACGTTAATGCTCAATACCTGTATGCCCTTGGCCTACGCCATCTATAAAGGCCCGATCCTCGTGCCTTGCGCCATTACCTTAGGAGACTGTCCCCAGGTCTTCCCCGCCTGGGACCGGGGTTTGCCCTGGGACTCCACCCCCTACGGCCAGTCCCACGGTAAGTTACATAAAGATTATCGGCGCTCTCCCAAGGATCATTCCCTCTTACCAGACCAGATTTACCTAAAGGAAACCCACCATCCCCAGGGCCACACCTGGGCCATCGCCAAAAGTTACGCCGAAGCCAGCGCCTTGGTCGCTAAACTCCAAGACCATTGGGGGCCCTTGGATTGAGGCGGACAGCCTTGTGAGCGGCGGCGGAGATGGACTCCAATTCCTAGGGGCCATTGGACAAGCTTCAACCTGGCCTATAATGAGTGATTGAATTCGTTTTCGCCCGCCGGGATGTAGCGCAGCTTGGTAGCGCGCTTGCTTTGGGAGCAAGATGCCGCAGGTTCAAATCCTGTCATCCCGACTTTGCATCGATTTTCAGGGACTTTCGCCCCATGCTCGCCGGTTCAGACGCTTCCACTCCAGTCCGAGCGCCCCAAATCTGGCATTGGCGGGGCTATCCTATCGCCTATCAACGCGCCGGAGAAACGGGGCCGGCCATAGTTCTCGTCCACGGTTTCGGCGCGTGTTGGGGACACTGGCGCCGGAATTTGCCCGCGTTAGGTCAAGAGTGTCGGGTCTTCGCCCTAGATTTAATCGGGTTTGGCGCGTCGGCGAAACCTCAACCGGGGGGAGAAATCGACTACACCTTCGCCGCCTGGAGCCAACTGCTGGCGGATTTTTGCCGGGAAGTCGTCGGGGAACCGGCCTTTTTAATCGGCAACTCCATCGGTTGCGTGGTCATTTTCCAAACCGCCGTAGACGCGCCCCTTCAAGTTAGAGGTCTAGCGGCGCTGAACTGCTCTCTACGGCTCCTCCACGACCGCAAGCGCCAGAGTTTGCCCTGGTATCGTCAATGGGGAGCGCCGGTTTTACAACAAATTTTGGCAAACCGAGCGATAGGCCAGTTCTTTTTCAAACAAATCGCCCGACCGGGAACGGTGAAGAAAATTCTGCGCCAAGCCTATGTCAATCCCGACGCCGTAACGGATGAATTAGTGGATTTACTGCTGGCTCCGGCTCAAGACCCCGGCGCTATGGATGTTTTCTTGGCTTTCACCCGCTACTCCCAGGGGCCCCTGCCGGAGGATCTGCTCCCCCAAATTACCTGCCCCACCCTTTTTCTCTGGGGAGAGAAAGACCCCTGGGAACCTTTGGCGCTGGGGCGCCGGCTGGCGGAGTATCCCTGCGTGGAAGACTTCATCGTTTTGCCCAACGTTGGTCATTGTCCCCAGGACGAAGCGCCGGAGCAAGTTAACCCCCTACTCCTCAATTGGATTCGGCGCCATTGTTAACGTTTATTTAAAAAAAAGGGTCGGCGCCGCGGTTTGCCTCCCCCATTCGCATAACGCAAACAAACGCATCGGCTTAACCTGATATCTGGTATCTGATCACTGATATCTGTTCAAGAGGCTTCCGCGTCCATACCAATCACGTACTTGCGCCACTCCCGGTTCGTTTCGTTGCGGGTGTGTTTGCTAATCTCAAAGAGCAAACTACTGTAGGGGCGCCGGGGCGAATGACTAAGAAGCATATTCGCTTCCTTGGGCGTGCGGTTGCCTTTTTTGACATTACAGCGCACGCAGGCCGTCACCAAATTTTCCCAGGTGTCCAAGCCGCCCCGAGAGCGGGGAATAATATGGTCTAGGGTCAATTGCTCGCCCTTGTAGTCGCAGTACTGACAGGTATGGCGGTCTCGCTCTAGGAGGTTACGGCGGGTCAAGGGAATTTCTTTGTAGGGAATTTTAACGTATTGCCGCAAACGGATAACCGTGGGCAGAGGGAAGTCGTCGTAAACGTAATGGCCATTGTGTTCTAGTCGCTCCGCTTTGCCTTTGAGCAACAAGACAACCGCCCGGCGCCAACTGGTAATGTTGAGCGGTTCATAGGAGGCGTTGAGCACTAGAACCTTACCCATAACGTTTGAGGGAGGAAAGTTAAAAATTTAACCCCGATGTTAACACATCTTTTTGGGGGAGAACCTTGGAGCCGAAAATGGTATATTGATTGAGCCACGCCGCCGACTGAGGGCTGAGCGTAGTCGAAGCCCGTACCCCCGCGCCTAAATACCGCCACATTTCCATGAGAGTCGCCCTCTTCACAGAAACTTTTTTGCCCAAAATCGACGGCATTGTCACTCGCCTCAAGCACACCGTCGAACACCTCCAGCGGCGGGGCCACCAGACCCTAGTGTTTTGTCCCGAAGGGGGTCTCAAGGAATATCAGGGCGCTCAGATCGAAGGGATCAAGGGAATGCCCCTGCCCCTCTACCCCGAATTGAAATTGGCCTTTCCCGGGCCCCAGATCAAAACGGCGCTGCAAAAATTTCAACCGGATCTGATCCATGTGGTCAACCCCGCCGTCCTCGGTTTGGGGGGCATTTATTACGCTAAAACCCTGAATATTCCTTTAGTTGCGTCCTACCATACCCATCTGCCCCAATACCTCCAGCACTACGGCCTCGGCGCTTTGGAGGGAGTCCTCTGGGAATTGTTAAAATTAGCCCACAATCAAGCCCGCCTGAATCTCTGCACCTCTTCCGCCATGGTGCGGGAATTACAGTCCCACGGCATCGAGCGGGTGGATCTTTGGCAGAGGGGCGTAGACACGGAACTCTTTCAACCCCATTTGACCTCCGCTACGATGCGGGCCAAACTCTCCCAGGGTCATCCCGAAGCGCCGCTCTTGCTCTATGTGGGCCGGGTTTCGGCGGAAAAACAAATCGACCAAATTAAACCCGTTCTGGAGGCGATTCCCCAGGCTCGGCTGGCCATCATCGGCGACGGCCCCCACCGGGAAACCCTAGAGCGCCACTTCGCCGGGACGCCCACTTACTTCGCGGGCTATATGCAAGGTCTGGAATTGGCTTCGGCCTTCGCTTCGGCGGACGCCTTCATTTTTCCCTCCCGCACGGAAACTCTCGGGTTAGTCCTGCTGGAAGCCATGGCCGCGGGCTGTCCCGTGGTGGCGGCGGCCTCCGGCGGCATTACCGATATTGTGGCGGACGGCGTCAACGGTTATCTCTTTGACCCCCATGACCCCGAGGGCGCCGTAACCGCGACCCAAAAACTCCTCGGCGCCGGGGAAGAACGGGAAAATTTACGCCGTCAGGCCCGTCAGGAGGCGGAGCGGTGGGGCTGGCCCGCAGCGACTCGGCAGTTAGTCGAGTATTACCGTCGGGCGCTCGGCGCCGGAGATCTACCCCTAGCGGCTTAAAGGGTGTTTACTCAGGGCCAATCCGTCCCCTCCGCTTCGGCATACTTTAGACTGGAGATAAGACCTCGCTAAAATTTGCTCCACTGAGTAAGGGGTCTGGGCAATTGGCTCCCCTGGCTACCAGCCTCATTCCCGGAGAGCCAAAGAATCTTGAAAGATTTGCAAAAATTGTTCTTCTGTCGTTGAGTTGATTAGGGTCTCAAAGGTTATTGTCATTTAAACTCTTGTTTATAAATTAAGTTGATTAATATTATAATATATAAAGATCAATGGGTGAACGCAGGTTGGTGATTATCTCTTCTCTTTCCAATAGGGGTTAGGACCGATAAAACTTAAAAAGCGACAAGGCTTAGAGTGAAGCCATTGCCGCCAAAAGTAAGGGAATAAGAACACGGTTATCAGAACTTAATCATCGTAGAGACGGCACTCCGCGGCGTCGGGGTTATCGGAACAGTACTTTTCAAGGGAATTTTGTTCGGGGTGGACTTGATGTTGATGGGAGGCTTCCGCTTGTAATTCCTCAACGGCGTCCCAGGCGGCGGCGCATTCCGCGGCGCTGGCGCCATCGGCGCTACACACCTGGCGGGCGTTGGCGAGTTCTTGCTCGATCTTTTCTTGAAGGTTGCTCATAGGTAAAATAACTGTCCAAAGAGGCTAAACAGCTTAGGGCTGACGCGATGCTCTTGTCATAGTAGCTAATTTACCCGCGTTTGGGTAGCCGGCGCTCTCCCCCCCTTCAGGGTAGGGATTTCCCTTCTTCTCAACCGGCGCCGAGCAAGGCTTCCTGCTCTCGCCAAAACCAGTGAATCGTCTCTCGCAGTCCCTCCTCTAGGGGGGTTAAGCGAAGATCCGGCAGGAGCGCCTGTAATTTAGCGGTTTCTAGGCATTTGGACTTAGCGCCGACGTAGCGGCTGGTATCAAATTGAATTTTCTCAAAGGGATAGCCCACTTCGGCGCAGATGAGCTGGGCGAAGTGGCGAATGGTAAATTCCTCCCCGGCGCCGATATTGATCAAGTCGTTGTCAACGGTTTGGGCCAATTCCGCCGCAATGCGGACAAAATCCCCCACATAGACCAACTCCCGGGACTGGTAGCCGTCGCCCCAGAGAATTACCGGCTCGCCGTAGAGTTGGCCCCGGATAATTTTGCGAATCAGGTCAAAAATAAAGTGCATCTGGCGCCCGTCGGTGTGGTAGTCGGCGCCGTAGAGGGTAGAGGGTACTAGACAGAGGTAATTGAGACCAAATTGTTTATGCAGAGCTAGCAGGCCCACATAGAGCATTCGTTTGGTAAAAGCGTAGGTAAAGAGGCTATCAATGGGCAATCCGGTCAGGTAATGCTCTTCCTCTAGGGGCAAGTCGGGGGAATAGGCGCAACTGGTGCCCATACAAATCAGTTTGGCCTGGGGTTGCTGGCTCTGCCACCAGGAGAGAATATGAGTGTTGATTTTTTGGTTGATCAACCATTGTTCGCCGGGGTGATAGAGACAAAAATCCCCCGCTTGGGTCCAGGCCGCTAGGTGATAGATCTGGTCAAAGGTTGGGGCGTTAAACTGGCTGAGGCCGTCCGGCTGGGTCAGGTCGCAGTCTTTGGAACTCGGCGCCGTCACGTCGTGGCCCCGCTCCCGCAGACGCCGACAAAGGGCGGTTCCCAGAAAGCCCCGGCCGCCGGTGACAAAAATTTTCATCGCTTGCAAATATCTCCTTTCTGGGGCGATCCCGCTTTAATCTATCAGAAAAGCAGGGCCGGCGGGGAGCTCTCGCCGAATGACCCACCGCCAATGGTCGGATGAATTACAGGCTGTTTATCGGTCTGACGTCATCGAAGCCAAGCGCCGATAGACCGCTAGGGTTTGTTGGGCGGTCTGGCGCCAAGAAAACTGTCGCGCTCGGGCCAGCGCCGCGGCGCCGAATTGGGATCTGAGCGCCGGGTTATCCCCAAATTGAAGCATGGCGTCCGCTAATTCTTCCCGAGAATCCGGGTCAATCAGCCAGGCGCCGTCCCCCGCCACTTCCGGCAAAGAAGAGCGCCGGGAGGTAATGACGGGAGCGCCGAAATTCATGGCTTCCAGAACCGGGAGACCAAAGCCTTCGTAGAAAGAAGAATAAACAAAGGCAAGAGCCTGACGATAAAAAACCTCTAGCCAGGCCTCCGGCAGATAATCTAAACGATGAATCGCGCCGGCGTCCGGGGACTGGGCGATGGCCGCTAAAATCGGCTCGTATTGCCAGCCCAGTTGCCCAATGAGAACGAGTTGGTAATCCGAATCGGGGCGCCGGCGCCGGACGTCTTCAAAGGCTTGGATTAAACCCAAAATATTTTTTCGGGGTTCTAGTGTGCTAACGCAGAGAAAATAGGGCCGAGAAAAGTCGTAGGGAATGCTTTCTTTTAAACTTGTCACGGTTTCCAGATCTAAACAGTTCCCCGAGTAACGACTGGCTTGGTAGGTGACGTAAATTTGCTCGGGATCGAGGTTAAAGAGGTTAACCAAGTCGGTTTTAGTGCTCTCGGCGAAGGTTAAAATTCCCGCCGCGTAGGGCAAACAGCGACGAACGCGAGCGCCGTAGGTTTTGACCCGAGGAGGGACGAATTGGGGATATTTAATAAAGGTTAAATCGTGGATGGTCAGTAAATTGCGACTGCGGCGACAGGGAAAAATAAAGTGATCGGTTCCGTGAACCACATCGGGCTGGCCAAGACGATTTTCCAAAGGACTTAACAGTCCGGCGCCCCAACCCAGGAAGGGCGTTGTTAGGGAAACGGGCAAGGGTAAACAAGTGGGGTTAAAGGGCGCTAAAGCCTCCTCTGCTTGCCACCGGCGCTGGAGCCAACGGCTAACGGAGGGCTGGAAATAAACCGAGAGTTGGAAATCGCCCCGCTCTCTTTCCAGTTCCCTCAACGCTTGGACCAAACTGAGGGTATAGTAGCCCACCCCGCTCAGGCGCCCCCGGACACAGGTGCCATCTACCGCAATCTTAAGCAACCGCCCCTCCGCAAAAGTTGTCTAGGGACAAGGTCTAAGTCGTATATTCGGCGTTGATGCGAACGTAGTCATAACTCAAATCACAGCCCCAGGCGGCGCCGCGACCGGCGCCGTTACCGACTCCGACGGAGATTAAAACCGTGTCGTCTTCTAAATAAGCGCCTTGGGCCCGCGCCTTGAGGTAATTGCTGGCGCCCTGGCGGTCAAAGGGGAGGGGTTGTCCCCGCTCCATTAAGACAAAGGGCCCCAGTTGAATCTGTAAGTCTTCCTGCTGGAAAACGACTCCGGCCCGACCGGCGGCGCCGGCGATGCGGCCCCAGTTGGGGTCGCGGCCAAAGATAGCCGATTTCACCAAAGAAGACCCGGCGATAGTGCGGGCGATTAAACGAGCGCCGTCGTCATCCCGAGCGCCGGTCACCTGGACTTCGATTAAACAGGTGGCTCCTTCCCCGTCCCGAGCGATGGCCTTGGCTAAATATTCGCAGACCGCCGTCAGCATGGCTTCCAGTTTATCGGCGCCGGGGCCCGGCTCCGTGACCGCGGGGGTGCGGGACTGACCGTTAGCCAAGGCGATCAAACTATCGTTAGTGCTGGTATCGCCGTCCACCGTGATTTGATTAAAGGTCTTGGCGCAGGCCCGAGCCAGCATTTGTTGCCAGAGGGCGGTGGAAACCGCCGCGTCGCAGGTAATGAAGGCCAACATGGTGGCCATATTGGGGTGAATCATGCCCGACCCTTTGGCGATGCCCCCCATCCGCACCGGACGTCCGTCGATTTGCGTTTCGAGGGCGATGGTCTTGGGAACCAGATCCGTCGTGATAATGGAGCGGGCCGCAGCGTCTCCTCCCTCCGCCGACAGCGCCGCCGCTAGCTCGGGAAGCGCCGCTTTGAGGGCGTCCATTTTAATCCGTTGGCCAATCACGCCGGTGGAAGCCAACAAAATATCTTCCGGGGACAGATTGAGCGCCTGGGCGATCCCCTGGGCGCAGTCCTGGGCGTCCGCCTCTCCCTGGGCGCCGGTGCCGGCGTTGGCTTGCCCGGCGTTGAC
The DNA here is from genome assembly GCA_016471375.1 of Cyanobacteria bacterium RI_101. Classification (GTDB taxonomy): domain Bacteria; phylum Cyanobacteriota; class Cyanobacteriia; order Cyanobacteriales; family Microcystaceae; genus Synechocystis. Next base: position 8,608 of record WGLZ01000037.1, on the reverse strand, counting down.
CAAAATCGCCCTAGCTCGGCCCTTGTGTTGCAGGCGCCGACGACAGTAATCCACACAGGCCGCCCGCACTTGACTGGTGGTAAACACCCCGGCGGCGATGGCGTCCGCTTCCGAATAAATCAGAGCCAAGTCCGGCGCGCCGGAGGGCTTGAGACCCGCCGTAATCCCCGCGGCCTGAAATCCCTGGGGCGCGGTGATACTGCCGTCAATAATCTGCCAGTCGGTCATTGAAGTAATGGTTTAAGGTAAATTCGGGGCGACCCGCGGTGGCGCCGATTATAGCAGTCCACCCCCGGCGCTTCAAGACTCTGGTCAGGGTCTCTTAATCTAATCCCAGTTCCCGCAGACATCGAACCCGACCCGGATCGAGGTAGGCGGTAGCCTCGGGACGAACACAAGCGCCCGAAACAGGAGCGTTCTGGAGCGGTTCAATCCCGATAAAGGCGCCGCGGACTTTAAAGGGACTTTCGGCGCCGTGTAAAGTTACGTTAAAATATGTTCCAAAGTGAATTTATCGATTGTAAATAAAAGGAGCTACTGGGATGGTAAATTACGCTTTTCAACCGGACGATACGCCAATCACTTTACCTGACGAGTCGGAGAAGCTATCAACGAAAATCAAACTCGGCGAAGTCATGGAGGGTGGGGGAGGAATTGAAGCCTCTGCTTTTAGTCTCGAAGCTCGTAATATATGTTCAGAGGAGGCTGATCCCAACAAAATTGATTTAACGCAAATTAAATATGACACCGAGGCGATTCCTATTTGGGAAATGGCGGCCCAGCTTTCCGCAAAAGTTCTCGAAGAAGAATGGGCAAAGGTTCCTGCCGACTTAGCCCAGCGATTTGATTATTACCAAGGAGTCAGAGAAGATTCGTGAGATTTATTTTTGCAGACACAGGTTATTGGGTCGCATTATTAAACCCTGGCGATAATTTACATCAAAAAGCGGTGAGTTTAGCCCAAGCGTTACAACCCGCTCATATTATTACTAGTGAAATGGTGCTGACAGAAGTGTTAAACGACTTCTCCAAGCGGGGCGAACATTTACGCAGTCTCGCTTCTGAATTTATTCAAGAGTTGCGGAGTCATCCGAATACAACTATTGTCCCTCAAACGAGTCAGCAGTTTGAAAAAGCCTTTAACCTCTACAGCCAACGCAAAGATAAGCAGTGGAGCCATACCGACTGCGTTTCCTTTAACATCATGGCAGAAAACGGGATTCTAGAAGCCCTCGCCTATGATAAGCACTTCGCCCAGGCGGGCTATCGAGCCTTGATGCGAAATTGCCAAGTCTTGACAAAAGCCTAGGGACGGACACAAGCGCCCGAAATAGGAGCGTGCTGGGGCGGTTCAATCCCGATAAAGGCGCCGCGGACTTTAAAGGGGCTTTCGGCGCCGTGTAGAGTGATGGTAAAATATGTCGCAATAGTTTAAATTTTTTGTTTGCTTTGCGTCTTAAAGTATCGTTAGATTAAAACGACTCAGTTTGGGATAGATGTTCCTAACGGTCGGTAAAAAGGCGCCGAAGGAAACCTGGGCATATCTTCAATGCTATGGCGGTAGAATCAGCGAATTTTAACTTCCTCGGGGCCCACGACCCCCAATTGGTGCGTCTCGGCGCCTTAGCGGAACGGTATTTCTACGACGACCCTAACACCTGTTTAATCAAATTGCGGCAGTTTGCCGAACTGCTGGCCCAACTGGCCGCGGCTCGCACGGGTTTGTACGTCGCGGCGGAGGAAACTCAAGCGGATTTATTACGGCGCCTAAAATTTGAACGGGTTATTTCCCAGGAAGTGGCGGAACTCTTCTACCAAATTAGAACAGCGGGCAACCGGGCCGCCCATGAGTACAGCGGCGATCCGCAATTGGCCCTGACCTTGTTAAAAACCGCCAGACAGTTGGGCCTCTGGTTCCACCGAACGTTCGGCGGGGAAGCCCGTTTCAAAGCCGGGCCTTTCGCTCCGCCTCCCAACCCCGCGGAGGCGACCCAGGAACTGGTCGCGGAATTAGAGCGCCTGCGCCGGGCTTTTGCGGAGAAGTGTAGCGAGGCGGAGCGGGCGAGATTAGCCGCGGAGGAACAGGCCGGCGCCGCCCTCAGCGCCGAAGAAAGAGCTAAACGGGAAGCGGAAGAAAAAGCGGTCTGGGAACAGTTAGCCCTAGAATCGGAACAGGCCCGCTCGGCGCTGGAGGCTCGGTTAAAAGCCTTGCAGAGCGCCGCTGAGCGGTTGGCGCCCCAGGAGACCGCCGCCATCCTTCATCTGGCGGAGCAAGCGGCTTCAGAGATTGATCTGGATGAAGACGAAACCCGGGCCCTGATCGATCAACAGTTGCGGAACGCGGGTTGGCTGGCGGATAGCCGCAATCTGCGGCACAGCCAGGGCGTTCGGCCCGTTAAGGGGCAAAACTTGGCCATCGCCGAATGGCCCACCGCCAATGGTCGGGCGGATTACGCGCTGTTTATCGGCGTCAGTTGCATTGCTGTCATCGAAGCCAAGCGCCGAAGTAAAAATGTGGCCGCGGCCATTGAGCAGGCGGAGCGCTACGCTAGGGGCTTTGAGACCGGCGCCGGCGCCGAGGTCGCGACCGGCGGCCCCTGGGGAGACTTTCAGGTTCCCTTTGTTTTCGCCAGTAATGGGCGCCCCTATTTAAAACAGATTGAAACCGCTAGCGGCATTTGGTTTCGGGACGTCCGCAAGCCCACCCGCCACCGCCGCGCCCTGATGGGCTGGCCCACCCCCGCCGGTCTGAAGGCCCAGTTAGGGATGGATAGCGAGACGGCCCATCGCGCCCTCCAATCCATGCCCTATCACTTTGGGTTTGACCTCCGTCCCTACCAACAGCGGGCCATTGAAGCGGTGGAAAGCGCCCTGGGACAAGAGCGCCGGGAAATCTTAGTGGCCATGGCGACGGGCACCGGCAAAACCAAACTGGCCATCGCTCTGCTCTATCGGTTATTAACGGCGAAACGTTTCCGGCGGGTCTGTTTTGTGGTGGATCGCAGTTCCCTGGGGGAACAGGCCGGAGACGCCTTTGGGAGCGCGAAAATCGTCGGCGCTAAAACCTTCGCCGATATTTTTGGACTGGAGGGATTGGAGCGGATTACGCCGGAGTCGGAAACAAAGGCGCATATTTGCACGATTCAAGGGCTAGTCAAGCGGGTTCTCTACGCCAAGGACCCGGCGACGACGCCCCCGGCGGATCAATACGATTTGTTGTTAATCGACGAATGTCACCGGGGCTATCTGCTAGACCGGGAAATGTCCGATAGCGAGTTGAGCTTCCGCAGTCAGGAGGACTACGTTTCTAAATACCGGCGGGTTCTAGAGTATTTTGACGCCGTTAAGATTGGCTTAACCGCCACCCCGGCTCTACATACGGTGCAAATTTTTGGCGAACCCGTCTTTACCTACTCCTACCGGGAGGCGGTGATCGACGGCTTTTTGATTGACCACGAGCCGCCGGTGCGGATTGTCACCGCCCTCAGTCAAAGCGGCATTCAGTTTCGGGCCGGGGAGGCGCTGGACGCGATTTATTCCCCCACGGGACATCTAGAGCGCCGTTACGCCCCGGACGATCTCAAGTTTGAGGTGGAGGCGTTTAATAAAAAGGTGATCACCGTTCCCTTTAATCAGGCCGTCGCCAGGGAACTGGCCCGACACATTGACCCCAACCTGCCAGGGAAAACCCTGATTTTCGCGGCCAACGACGCCCACGCCGATATTGTGGTGGCGGAAGTCAAACGGGCCATGGCGGAGGCCTACGGGGAAATCGAGGACAGCGCCGTTCGCAAAATTACCGGCTCGGTGGATCGAGTCAAGGATTTAATTCGTTCTTATCGCAACGATCCTCTCCCGAAAATCGCCGTGACCGTCGATCTCTTAACCACGGGCATCGATGTGCCCAGCATTGAAAACCTTGTCTTTTTACGGCGGGTGAATAGTCGCATTTTGTACGAGCAGATGTTGGGACGGGGGACTCGTCTCTGTCCCGAGATTGGCAAGGAGGTCTTTCGGATTTTTGACGCCGTGGATGTGTACAGCGCCCTCCAGCCTTTAACCGAGATGAAGCCGGTGGTGGTCAATCCCTCCATTTCCTTGGCCCAATTATGGGAGGAGTTGGGCCGGGTCGAGGAGGCGCGCCATCAAGCCCTGATTCGAGACCAACTGGTGGTCAAACTCCGGCGCCGGTTGCGGGGGTTATCGGAGTCGGGGCGGGAAAGCTATCGGGCCCAGAACGGCGAAGCGCCGGAAGCGGCCCTGACCCGTCTGAGGACGGCGGCCCTGGAGGAACTCACCGCCTGGGCGAAGGAGCGCCCCCGTCTCGGGGACATTTGGGACAGTCTAGACCGAGAGAGCCCAGGGGGCTGGACGCCGGTTTCCCATCACGCCGACGCGGTGGTGGCGGTGACTCGGGGCTATGGAGGGGGGCAACGGCCCGCGGATTTTCTGGAAGACTTTACGGCCTATATTCGGGCCAACGTCAATGAACTGGCGGCCCTGACGGCGGTTTTACAACGTCCGCGGGAGCTAACCCGGGCCCAACTGCGGGAGTTGCGGCTGGAGTTGGATAAGCTGGGCTACTCGGAGGCCAATCTCCGCCGGGCCTGGAGCGAGTCGAAAAACGAGGACATCGCCGCCTCGATTATCGGTTTTATCCGCCAGGCGGCGCTGGGCGACCCCCTCATCCCCTATGATGAACGGGTTAAAAGCGCCGTCAGACGCATCCTCGCTAAACAGGCCTGGACCGATCCCCAGCGCCGTTGGTTGGAGCGCATCGGGGAACAGGTGACTAAACAAGGGGTGGTGGATCGGGAGGCCCTAGACCAGGAACCTTTCCGGGCGGACGGGGGTTTCAATCGTCTAAACCGGATCTTTGACGGACAACTGGAAGCCATTCTGGGCGATATTAACGAGGAATTATGGCAAAGGACAGCTTAACGGGCGCGAGCGGCGTCACCGGCGATATTGTCGCCAAACTCTGGAATTTGTGTCATATCCTCCGGGACGACGGCATCACCTATAACGAGTACGTCACGGAACTGACTTATTTGCTCTTCCTGAAGATGCTGGCGGAGACGGGGCGGGAAGACCGCCTGCCGACGGGTTACGGCTGGGGGGAATTAGACCGTCGGGAGGGGTTGGAGCAGTTGGAGTTTTACCGGCGCTTGCTCCTGGATTTGGGGAACCCGCAAACGGTTATAGATCCGGTGATTCTGGCGATTTTCGCCGACGCCCAGACCCGTCTGCGGAAGCCCGTTAACCTCAAGGCGCTGACGGACGCCATCGACCGTCTGGACTGGTTTTCGGCCCGGGAGGAGGGTCTGGGGAACCTCTACGAGGGGTTATTGGAGAAGAACGCGGCGGAGAAAAAATCCGGCGCTGGGCAGTACTTTACGCCCCGTCCCTTGATTGATTGTATTGTGCGGCTGGTACAGCCCCAGGCGGGGGAGGTGATCCAAGACCCGGCGGCGGGAACCGGCGGCTTTCTGGTGGCGGCGGATCAGTATATCAAGTCGCAAACCGACGAGTTTTATACCCTGACGCCGGAGCAGGCTCATTTCCAGCGCCGGGAGGCCTACCGGGGGTTGGAACTGGTGCCGGACACCCACCGACTTTGCCTGATGAATTTGCTCCTCCACGGCATTGAAAGCGCCGCGGATTGCGGGGATAGTCTGTCGCCGGACGGGGAGGCGCTGGGGAAGGCGGACGTGATCCTGACGAATCCCCCCTTTGGCACGAAAAAGGGCGGCGGTCGCCCCACCCGCTCGGATTTTTCGGTGACGGCGGAAACCTCGAATAAACAGTTGGCTTTTATCGAGCATATTTACCGAGCGCTGAAGCCAGGGGGACGGGCCGCGGTGGTGGCGCCGGATAATGTGCTTTTTGAGGACAACACGGGGCGCCGACTGCGGCAACAGTTAATGGAACTCTGCGATTTGCATACGATTTTGCGTCTGCCGACGGGGATTTTCTACGCCCAGGGGGTCAAAACCAATGTCCTCTTTTTTAGTCGGGGGGTGAAGAACCGGGGCAACACGGAGGCGGTCTGGGTCTATGACCTGCGGGCCAATATGGAGAGTTTTGGTAAGACTCGACAGTTAACGGCGGCGGATTTTGCGGACTTTGAAGCGGCTTTCGGCGCCGATCCCCTAGGCAAAGCGCCGCGGGTAGATCTGGGAGAGGAGGGGCGTTTTCGGCGCTTTAGTCGTCAGGAAATTGCGGATCGTAATGACAATTTGGATATCAGTTGGCTGAGGGATACCGGCGCCGACCCGGAGGACGAGCTAACGACGCCGGAGGAAATCGCCGGGGCCATCGCGCTCCATTTGGGTAACGCCCTAGGGGAAATCGAGGCTATGATGGACGAGTTTGAAGGCGAACCTCTAACGAGGGCGCCGCAAGAATAACTTGAGGAGATCTTGACTAATGGAAGCGATTCGTAGCGTTCAAATAGTGGAAAATGGAGAAGTTCATCTCCAGTTACCCCAGCAGTTTTGGGGGCAAGAGGTGGAAATAATAGTCCTCTCTCTGCCGCGACAATCTTCAGAACCGGTGACGGCTAAGAGAAGTTTGCGGAGATGTTTAAAACAGTACGCAAACCCTGCATTAATTCCCCAAGAAGAAGAAGTCTGGTCAAGGAGCGCCGTTGATAAAAAGCTCAATAAATATATCAGCCAAACGGGTTTAAGTCTCAGCGCCGAAGGAGGGGAATGATGATCGCGCAGGTTCAACCGTTATTAATGACGGCGCCGGAGTATCTGGCTTGGGAGCCGGAGCAACCCTATCGCCATGAGTATATCGAGGGTCAGGTTTCCGCTATGGCGGGGGGAACTTTGCCCCACAATTACATTACTTTAAATGTTTATAGCCTTCTGCGTTCTCACCTGCGGGGAACGGGGTGTCGAGCGGCGGTTTCGGACGCGCGGGTGCGGGTTTCGGAGAAGGGGCCTTATTTTTATCCTGATATTGTGGTTAGTTGTGATGAGCGAGACCGGCGGGCGCGGGATTGTCTAAGTTATCCGAAGTTGATTGTGGAGGTTTTATCTCCCAGCACGGCGGGTTTTGACCGGGGGGATAAGTTTCGTTTTTATCGCCAGATCTCGACTTTGGAAGAGTATGTTTTGATTGATGCGGAGAAGGTAGGAATTGATTGTTACCGAAAAACCAGCGCCGGTAAGTGGGAGTTAACGGCTTATCCCGAGGCGGCGCCGGTTTTAGAGTTGTCGAGTCTGGATTTTTCTTGTCCTTTGGCTCTAGTCTATGAGGAGGTAGAATTAATGGAAAGCGCCGATGATGTAGGGGAGAAGGGGGAATCATGATTGCGCAGGTTCAACCGTTGTTAATGACGGCGCCGGAGTATCTGGCTTGGGAGGCGGAGCAATCCTATCGCCATGAGTACATCGAGGGTCAGGTTTACGCGATGGCGGGGGGAACCTTGCCTCATAATGACATTGCGGTTAATTTGACCAGCGCCCTACGGAATTTTTTGCGGGGAACGGGGTGTAAGGCGCGGATGTCGGACGCTCGGGTGCGGATTTCGGAAAAGGGGCCTTATTTTTATCCTGATATTGTGGTTAGTTGTGATGAGCGAGACCGGCGGGCGCGGGATTGTCTAAGTTATCCCAAGTTGATTGTGGAGGTTTTATCTCCCAGTACGTCAGGTTTTGACCGGGGGGATAAGTTTCGTTTTTATCGCCAGATCTCGACTTTGGAAGAGTATGTTTTGATTGATGCGGAGAAGGTGGGGATTGATTGTTACCGAAAAACCAGCGCCGGTAAGTGGGAGTTGACGGCCTATCCCGAGGCGGCGCCGGTTTTAGAGCTTGCTAGTCTAGGTTTTCACTGTCCTTTGGAGTTAGTCTATGAGGAGGTAGAATTTATAGAAAGCGCCGATAATTTAAAGGTATAGCAATCAAAAATCATGTCTGAAAACGGTCTCTTCACCACCCCGTCAGGCTACGCCTGCCTCCCCTCCTTTGGAGGGGAATTTAGTGCCGACAAGTCCCTGTTACGATTCCCCTCCCGTGGAGGGGTGCCCCGAAGGGGCGGGGTGGTCAAACTTTATTTACAAGAGGTAACAGTATGAGTAATTTACCAATGAATTGGGTTGAGGTTTCACTTAATGAACTTCTGGCGGACTTATTAACAGGAAAACGACCAAAGGGCGGTGTTAGGGGAATCACTCAAGGTGTCCTTAGTCTTGGTGGAGAACACGTTAGTTCATCTGGAAAAATTGACATTAGTACCCCGCGCTATATATCAGAGGATTTTGCTAGGACTTTAACCAATGTGCGGCTTTTACCTTTGGATATTCTCATCGTTAAGGATGGGGCAACTACAGGAAAAGTTGGGCTAGTTGATGAAAGATTTAGAAATACTAAAGCGTTTATAAATGAGCACTTATTTTTGTGTCGCCCGTATAAAGAGTTGGATTTTTTATTTATTTATCATTATCTTCGGTCAGAACCCTCATTCCGCAGGTTGATAAATAATTAACTACATGGGTAGTAATAATACTCAACAGGGGGGCCTAAAAGGTGAATAATGAGACGACGTTCCTCGTTGAGATTACTAATCTGCCATTCCCCGTCTAGGTTAACTCGGT
>WGLZ01000081.1 GCA_016471375.1 Cyanobacteria bacterium RI_101 | reverse complement strand
GGTAAAACGGATGTTTAAATCAGGGTTGTTGTCATTGGGATTAATGGTTAAACTACCTGCCGGAGCTTCCCCTTGAGTCTCCGCAAAGATGCCCAACTGGCCGCTAATATCCAAATTGGAAGCGTTGAGAGTGATGCTACCTCCGCCAGTGGTGTTGGTTGAAGTTGGGGTAATCGTGGCGCTGAGTTGAGCGTTGGCTCCGATGGAAAGCGCATCTGTCGTAATAGCAATATCCCCAGGATTTCCTAGATTAACCGTTTGAACAGTGATTTGACTGTTGTCTCCTAGTGCTATAGAATTAGGAGCGTTGACGATAACATTGCCCGCATTTCCTGAACTGCTTGTCTGCGAACTAATACGACCCCGATTGTCCAAAATTAGGATAGGGGATTCGATATAGATGGTTCCACCCTGACCAGAACCGAATGTTTGACTAACAAGCTGGCTCTCGATAGGAACAGTAGGATATGTGCCAGAAATATTAACTGATTCGGTAGCGATAATATCAATATTGCCGCCTTGCCCAAAATTAGAGGTGGAGGCATTAATTTCAGCACCATCACGGACAGAGAGTTGTCCAGTAACAATTCTGATGTTGCCCGCATTCCCTGAAGCTCCGCTCCCATTAGTAGTAACGTCAATACTTGTTGGAAACACATTAAATGGAGGACGAGTACCTATAACATCCACTGAATTAGCATTAATTTCAATGCTTCCGCCTTGACCATTACCAGTGGTTATTGCTTGAATTGTGGCACCGTCGCTCATGGTTAATTGTTGGGTATTAATTTGAATATCTCCACCTTTGCCAATACCAGCAGTGCTTGCTGCAATCGTACTCTGCGTTAATCCATCAGGGGTAGCTCCTTGAACATTCACCGACTTAGAAGCATTAATGGTAATTGTTCCTCCTTCACCTGAAATACTTGGATCTGATACATCACCAAGAGGCGCTGCTGAAATAAAACCTCCATTTTCTACAAGTAAGTTTTGGGTATTAATGATAATATCTCCGGCATTTCCATTACCTGTGGTGTCAACAGATATACTACTGCCAGATAAACTGCCTGGAAAAGATTCTATGAACCCCGAAACCTCAATAGTGTCAGAGGCGTTGATAGTGATAGTGCCACCAGGTTGATCGCCCCGAACAGACCCAAAAATTCCAGAGCCATTCAAAAGGCTTAAATTATTAGTATTAATCAATACGTCTCCACCTCGACCTTGGGCTGAGACTTGAATATCGCTAGAATTATCAAGAATTACTGAGTCGGTAGTAATAATACTGACATTGCCAGCAGAGGAAGGCTCATCCCGAATAATAGATCCAGCAGACCTCAAACTAGAATCATTGTTCATGCTTAAAGAATTAGCTTGAATGGTAATATCACCACTGCGACTATTCCCATCTGGAGTGGATGTCGAAATAGACCCTTCATTTAAAATTAGATCTCCGTCCTCTAAAGTGATCCTGACATCTCCTCCATTACCAAAACCGCCAGCATCAACATTTGTAAAAACTGAGCTATTCTCAAAGGAAATATTATTAGTTGCATGAATATTCACAATACCTGGCTGTGTTCCTGTCCCTCCTGAATATACGCTTGCTTGAATCTCAGAATTGCTGATACTGATAGTGCCACCTTGAATTTGAATATTTCCCACACTACCTTGAGAAGTGATACCTGATGAATTGCCAATATTAGAAGCTATCGCGGTGTTATTAGAAATATCAACTGATTCAAGGCCATTAATCAAAACTGAGCCTGCATTCCCGTTCCCATCACTACTAGCACTAATTGTTGAATTGTTTACAGTTATAGAGTTTCCGATAACTTCTACGTCTCCCGAATTACCTATCCCTCCTTCTCCTACAGAAGAACCTAATGTTGAATCACTTATGGAAACGGAATCTGATGCAGAAATTTGGAGATTTCCTAATTGACCTTGACCCAATAAAGCCATCCCAAGTCTACCATCATTTTCAACAATCAAATTATTAACAGTAATGATAATGCTACCACCTTTGCCCTGTGCATTGGAATCTATATTACTTGTCGCACCTCCTCCATTTGCCCGTAAGAGATCAGCATTGATATAGGTATTGCCAGCGTTTCCTTGACTAGCATTATTCACCCAATTAGAAATAAAACTATTTCCTTCCAAGTAAACTGTTCCACTGGCATTAATGGTAACATCTCCTCCTTGAGCTTCTGGATTTCCTAAACCAGCCTCAATCCCAGCGCGAATGCGATTTGTACCACCACTCATAGTTAAGTCTTTAGTGTTAATGGTAATATTTCCACCTTCACTAGAACGGACATTAAGTTGAGAGTCGTTGATAAGACTGATCGTTCCTCCACTATTGAGAGTAATGTTCCCTGATAAATCATTTGATTGAGCCAAAATATTGCCGACAATAGTCAAATCACCGACTGCATTTATTAAAATATTACCCGCCAAGAATTCTGAATTGGTGGTTAAATTTCCCAAAATGTCAACATTATTACGAGACGAAATAATAATATCTCCACCAATTAATAATCCACCCGTAGTAATAGCTCCCAATCCGGGAAAAGTTTCTGAGACTTGGATATTACCAGTTAATAAAGGACTAGGTTGATACTGATTCGTTAAGCTGACATATCCAGTAACAGGCAGAAAATTAAAATCTTGGAAGATAATAGTGCCAACATTAATATCTGCACTACTGGGAAGGTTAGATAATTCCAGATCACCAAAAAAGTCGAAACCACTTTCTTCAATTCCGGGCAAACCAATAGCGACAGGAGCTACCCCGGCTCGAATATCCAAAGTTGGCTGATTCTTTCCATCAATGGTGACAACTGTTCCATCTGCTAAAGTAATCACTTCCTGTAAGCCATAATCTGGATCGGCGCCGGTAATAAAAACATAATCCGTAATCTCTACCTTGCCCCCAGCGATAATATGCAGAGATGCGCCTTGATAGCTTCCAATCAATACGTCTCCTGCTGTGCGAATAACTGGATCATTGGGGCTGTAGAGCTTCCCCAAGGTGCCGTCTAACTGTTCAATACGAAAATTGCCCCCACTCCAAAAATGAGCATCCCCTCCAACTTGCTCACTAGAACGCAAGGTCATATCACCCAAGGAAAAGAAGCCACTATTTGGATGATTCAAGGCAAAAATATCAACAGTTCGATTACCTTGGATGATTAAATCTCCCCCAGCCGCCGCAATAAAGGGACTTTCTAAAGAATCGCGAATTTGAACTGTGTCTTCAGCCGCCAAAGTTAAACTCCGCCCCGAGACCACTTGCCCCTGTAAGTTCAGGTTGTTTCCCGCTAAGGTTAAATCTTGACCGGCGTTTAGACTACCTTGATTAGTAATTTGACCTGTGGAACTCTCCCGAAAATTTAGCCCAATGGGAATACTCACCGTCAACAACGGCGGCGCCGTGGGGTTAGCGGCGCTGAACTCAAAACCATTATCAAAAATAAAACTATCCGCCGTCGTCGCCAAAAATGATCCCCGCACATCTAACCGAGCGTTAGGGCCAAAAACAATGCCGTTAGGATTCAAAAAATAGAGATTGGCGTTCCCCAACACCCCCAACGTCCCCAAAATTTGGGAAATATTACCCCCCGTCACCCGACTAAAAATATTCGCCACCCCCGCCGGATTGGCAAAATAGGCGCCGCGACCATCGGGGACGCTAAACTCCCGAAAACTATGAAACAAATTAGCTCCTCGGAGAGCGCCGCCCTCTAACTGGTCGCTCGGCAATCCATTAATTACCGCCGGAACCACCACCGAACCTTCGGCGCCGAGACTTCCATCCGGCGCAATTTGGGCCCCGACAGAGAGGGGAAAAAGGGCGAGACAGGCGAGGGAAAGGGGCAACGAAAAGGAGGGGGTCGCTAACATGGGCGCTGAGGGAGAACAACCAAGCGGCGCCTACAGTGTAGCGGATATTTTAACGAGAGACAATAAGCTTGTAAGAATTCTTAACTTTCTACCTTAGGGGAAGAGTTTGGGCGATGCGCTCGTCCCTCAGCCGAGAAACTACCGCTGTATTTAAGGCGCTAGGCGTCGCCCATTCGCTAAATTTGGGACTCTACCGTCAGCCAGTAAAATCGGAAGGGCGGGAAAACCAGTTGATTCTGGAATTGGGCCGGCGCCTCGCCGGAGTAGAGATCCTTGAGTTGGCGGGCGTTTTGAAACAAAGGAAAAGGCAGGCTCAAATCCGAAAGGTCTAAATACTGATGATGGGCGTCAAAGTTGCCGATGACCAACACCGGAGCGCCGCCCTGAGGATCAAGGCGCCAGAAAGATAAAAAGTGAGGATTGTCTAAATCCAACCATTCTCGATTATTAAAATCCCCAAAGGCGGCAATTTGGCGCCGAATCCGGATCATGCGTTGGAGAGCGCCGAAAATTCGCTCTTCGACGGAACCCTTCACCTGTCGTAACTGGGCTTTTTTCCAATCGATTTTGGGACGGTGGGCCCAACGACTATCATTGGCTTTACTTAAATTGCCCATATAGGAATAGTCGTTGAGGGTGCCGATTTCATCACCGTAGTAGATTAGAGGAATACCGCCGAAGGAAAAAATGACGCTATGGAGGAGAATGATATGCTGAATCGCCAAGTCGATTAAGTTAACCTCCTCTTGCTCCAGCGCTGCTTCTAGGCCGATTAAAGACGTCAGAGTGCCGGAGATGCGGGCGTCGTTATTTTTAGGATTTTGCCCAAAGAGGAGGCCCCTAGCGTTAGTGTCGGGAAATTTGCCGGAAAAGTAGTCCAATAAAAAGCGCCGATGGGTGAAGGGTTCGTAGCCCGCCTGACGAATATCCTCGTCGGTGAAACCGAGACCAATATCATCGTGACAACGAATGTAATTGAGCCAGGTGGCCCGCTCCAATTTAGCGGGCAAATTTTTCAACCCCCGCCGCAGAAGTTTGGCATTTTTCGTCGCCGCCGCGTCCCAAAGCAAAGCCATCAACGTCGCGTTATAGGCGATCTCGCACTCCTTGGCGTTAATGGCGTCCTCCCCAAAATATTTGACAATTTCCACCGGCGCCACAATGGCTTCGGCGATAAATAATACCCCCGGCGCCGTCACCTGACAGCAGTCTTTAAATAACTGCAACAGCCGATGCGCTTCCGGCTCGTTTTGACTGCTTCCCCCCAGACTCTTCCACAAAAACGCCACCGCGTCGAGGCGAAGAATATCAACCCCTTGGTTGGCCCAAAAAAGGATAATATCCAGCATCTCAATAAACACCGCCGGGTTTTGATAATTCAAATCCCATTGGTAGGTGTTAAAGACTGTCATCACCCAGCGCCCCATGGTTTCGTCCCAGGTAAAATTACCCGGCGCCGTTTGGGGAAAGACCTCCGGCAGGGTCGCTTCAAACATATCGGGAATTTCCCGATTCGGAAAAGTGTAGTAATAGTTTTGGTATTGTGGGTCGCCCCGCCGGGCTTTTTGGGCCCAGTCGTGCTCGTTGGAGGTGTGGTTAACGACAATATCCAACACCAACAACATTTGCCGGCGCCGCATTTCTTCGGCCAATTTCACCACATCCGTTAGATGTCCCACTCGCTCGTTAATTTTACGGTAATCGCTGACGGCGTAACCCCCGTCGCTGGCGTTTTGAGGACAGTCGAGGATGGGCATAATATGGACTAAATTAATCCCCAATTCCTCCAGATAGTCCAGTTTCTCGTAGAGGTTGGGCAAATCCTCCGTAAACCCGTCGGCGTAGAGGGTCATCCCCGCCCACTGGGGGCTGAGAAACCAATTAAAGTCCCTTTCCCGGGCCAAATCCAAGGCCCTTAATTCCGGCGCTCGGGCTAGGTATTGGCGGGCCATCACTTCCACCAGATTTAAAAGATGCTGGCGAAAATCCGCCCGCTGACCGTAGAGGGATTCAAAGAGGGAAAAGAGACTATAAAAATTAGCGCCGAGGCGGGTGTAAAAATAGCTCAAATCCTGTTCCTTGAGGTCGGGCTTGAGCTTATCGAGAATTTCGTTGAGGATAGAGTGAGAGTACTGTTCATACATAGAGATTATCAACTATGTTCTAACGCCAATTGAAGGAGCCGATCCACCAATTCGGGAAACGGCAGACCGGTCGCTTGCCAGAGTTGGGGGTACATGCTAAAAGCGGTAAAGCCGGGGAGGGTGTTAATTTCGTTAATCGCCAGATAACCGGTTTTTTCCTGATAGAAAAAGTCCAAACGACCTAACCCCGCGGCGCCGATGGCTTGGAACGCTTTTAAAGCCAAGGTTTGAATCTCCGCCGCCACCGCTGGGGGTAAATCCGCGGGAATATGGATTTGGGCCCGACCGTCGGTGTATTTGGTCTCGTAGTCATAAAAATCGCTGTCGTAGGTGATTTCTCCCACCACAGAAGCCTGGGGATTCTTGTTGCCGAGGACGGCGCATTCCACCTCGCGAATATCCGCCAGACCCGCTTCCACAATAATACGGCGGTCATAGCTGGCGGCGCCGTCCAGCGCCGTTTCCAATTCCTGCCGAGTTCTGACCTTAGCGATGCCCACGGAAGACCCGAGGTTGGCGGGTTTGACAAAACAGGGATAAGCCAGAGTTTGTTCAATCTCCTCGCACAGCGCCGGAAAGACGCAGGGATTCGACCAGATTTGACTCCGCTCCACGGCGACGTAGGAAACCTGGGGCAAGCCCGCCTGGGCGAAAATTTGCTTCATGGCGATTTTATCCATCCCCGCCGCCGATCCCAAAACGCCGCTCCCCACAAACGGCGCTCCCATCAAAGTTAACAACCCCTGCATGGTGCCGTCTTCCCCGTTGGGGCCGTGGAGAATGGGAAACCAGACCTCCATTTGGGCCGCCTCTGGGGGAAATTGCCAGCGCCGACTGGATTCAATCTCCTCTGCGGCAAGCGCCTGACCCGATTGCAAAACCGCTAAAGAAACCTCCGGCGCCGACCATAGACCGTTTTTTTGGATATAAAACGGCGTGACAACATACTTTTCTAAATTTACCGGCGCTTGTAAGGCGCCGTAGATGGCCCGGGCAGAATTAATGGAAACCTCGTGTTCGCCCGACTGTCCCCCAAAAAGCAAACCGACTGTTTTTTGACTCATGTTCTGTTTTCCTCTGATTCAGCGACAAATTTGGCGATCATACCCTAATCTCAGTGAGCAGTTATTCAGTTATCAGTGAACAGTAAGCAGTTATCAGTAAACAGTGAGCAGATTGGAGACATTAAACCCGTTGCGGCGCCGACTTCCCGGATATAGCAGGCCTAAATGGGTGGCGAACGCAATCACAGGATTATCCCCCCCAACCCCCCTTGGAAAGGGGGGAGCCAACTTGAGCTTGTTCATGATTCACTTAGGACTGCGATAAATCCCTGTTGCCATCCCTTGATAACTGGTATCTGATAACTGATAACTGGTATCTGATAACTGTTATCTGTTTCCTGTGACTCGCAGGAGCGCGTCGTACTTGGGAGAACTGGTTTCCCCCACATGGGTTAACGCTCCCCAGGAGCCAAATTTCCCAGGGCGAGAAATATCGGTAAAGTGCATAAATAACCCAGCGCCGGTCTTTTGCCATTCAGCCAAATATTGGTCGTAGAGTTGCCCCATGCGAGGGTCGCGATTGGCTTTCACCAAGAGATCGACAATGGCCTGATTTTGATTGACTTTTCGCACCGGCGCGAGGTGTTGTCCCCCCTCGTAGGCGATAAGTTTGACGCCTTTACTATCCGCTAGGGTTTTATAGGCCGCCATGTTTTTAAAGGCTTGTTGGAGACCGCCTCCTTCCGGCCCCTTCGTCATCTGCCCCCCCTGGGTTAGCTCTTTAAATAAGGCGTTTAAACCGCCGTCGGGCTGGGTCGTCCAGGCGCTGACAGTCTTTTGGTTATTAGGGCCGCCGATGTAATTGCCAAAGTAGGGCGCGATGGCCACGGCGTCGACGCCGTAACTTTGGGGAGAACGGGGCGTTTTATCCCAGGCGAAGGCCAGAACTCGTTTGCCGATTTCTAACCCGTTCGCTTTAGCGCCCATGACCCCAACGACCCGACTTTTCTGGTCGCTAAATACTTCGTCCCAAATGCCAATGACCTGAACCGTCCGTTGGCTAAACTTGTCCATAATTTTTTGCCCTTCCGGCTTGTCGGCGCCGGGCCAAGTTTTCAGCGCCTGGGCTTTGACCCACTTCTGTTGCGCAAACTGACCGTTCCAGACCTCGTTGGAATATTCCACATAGACCTTGAGGTTGGGATTGAGGCGCTTTTTGACGTAGAGGGCAAAGTTGCGAACATAATCGTCCGTCGCCTGATGAGGCATACAGAACCAGGGATCGGCGCCGAGGGCGTTGGCCAACTGCACCATCACCTCCACCGGAACGCCCTTTTTCATCCAAGTGGCGGACTGGGGCGTGGGACGGTCTTGCCAGCTAACCTGTTCAGAATAATTGGTTTCCATCCAATCCATAAACCGGAGCGCCGTAAAGGGTTTGAGGCGCTGGAGATATTCCGGGTTAAACGGTTGGCTCTGGTAGGTTTTTTCGGCGCCGGCGGGAATGACCCGAATATTGCGTAGATAGTTGGCGGGATTGGTGGCGGCGATACCGAGAGTAATGCCTCGGTTGGAGGGGGTCACCAGTAAAACATCTCTACCGGGTTGGGACTCTGTGTCTAACTTAACCGCGTCGCCCTGGTAGACTAACGTTCCTTCCCCGTCGTAGAGAACGAGATATTTCCCCCCCGGATAGCGACCCTGGAGGCCGGATAGCAATAAAGCGCTGACTTGGGGGCGCTGGAAACGAGGATTTTTACCCTTGCCCCTGGGGTTTCCTTGGGGGAACCCGCTGGGTAGAGACCTGACCCAGCCTTGGGCGTCGAGGTCAAGGCTTGCGGCGGAAGTTAAACTCTCCTCACTCCTTCGTTTTTTGCCTCCCTGGGAGGCCGGGGGCGTCCCCTCTATTTTCGGGGTTTTTACCTTCGGCGCCGTCCAGGGTCGGGAGGATTTAAAGGCGTCCACAAAGGGAACCGCCGGCGACCAATCCCGGACGCTCGCTAGGTTGGTTCCCCATTGGGCGGATTGGGTCTGACTGGGCGCCGCCGCTAGGGTGGGGGTTGTCGGAGCCTCAGAGGTTTGAGCGCTAACGGTCTTTTGTTCCCCCGCCTGAAGGGGCGCGAATTTCTGTTGCGTCAACCCCCAGACGGCGCCGAGAATGGCTAGGCCCGCAATGGGAAATCCGTAGGTTTGCAGAAGTTTGGACATAAGATTGAGATAATTAGGGACTCTCGCCGGCGCCGAAGGCTTCAACTTGTAAAACCGGGCCGATCATAGCGAGGGTCATCACATTTTCCAGAATTCGACCCTGAATCCAAACGGGGCCGCTGAGTTGGCAAAGCGCCGAGGGGGGCGACTGGAGTTCGTAAACGGCGCCGTCGGGACAGACCAGGGCCCAGACCCCGAAGCCAAAGCCCCGCTTTTCGACGGTTCCCGCGAAGGTTAAAAGTTCCTGACTCATGCTAAACGGGAGTCTCCTTGGCTAGCCAACCAGACCAGCGCCACGCAGAGGAGGGCGTTCACGCCGAGATAAACCTGGGCCCAGGTTCCGGCGCCGATGAACATTAAAGAGGGAAAGTAAATCGCCGCCACCGTTAAAAAGGAGGCCATGCCGAGACTTAAACCCAGAACCCAAGTTTTAGCCTGGGGAATTCCCAGAAGTAAAACTAGTAAACCAAAAGGAATGACGGCGCTGGCCAGGAGGGGATTTAACTGCGCGCCGCCCCAGAGGGCGTTGGTCACCGTGGGGAGAGAACTGCCCAGGAGCCGGAAGGGCCATTGGGGCAGGTCAAAAACGTAAATTCCCTGGAGG
The DNA here is from genome assembly GCA_016471375.1 of Cyanobacteria bacterium RI_101. GTDB lineage: Bacteria > Cyanobacteriota > Cyanobacteriia > Cyanobacteriales > Microcystaceae > Synechocystis. The sequence goes on along the minus strand of WGLZ01000081.1, from coordinate 17,425 downwards.
AAAAAGAGGCCGGAACTGCCGAGGATTAAGCCCCAATGGAAAGGACTCGTCCACCGCAGGGGCAGATAGATACGGAGCAGAATGGCTAAGAGGTAAGACCCCGCCACCATCAGCAGTTTAGGAATTAATGACACGGCGCCGCCGTCAAACCAGAAAATCGGGTTGAGGTAGCCATTGTCCCGCAACCAGCGGAAGAAGTCCCGGAAGGTCACCTGACCCTGGCGGGCTAATTTCACCGCCTCCCCGGCGCTCAGTTGCCCGGCGCCGTAGTGGTTAAAGGTATCGTCGGAAACCTTGCGGGCGGAGGTTTTGAGAATTTCTAACACTTCCTGGGGAGAGGAGACGTCCTGGAGTTTCGCCCCCGGCTTAGCCCCCTGGAGTTGGGCCGACTGAATTAAGGCGACTGTGCCCGCCACGTGGGGCGCCGCCATACTGGTGCCTTGAAAACCGACTAAAACTGGTTTTTGACTGACAGGATCAAGAGTTTCCTGTAAAATCTTGCCGTTTTCTCCCTGCTCGCTCCCCCCAGGCGCGGCGATATCCACCCCGGCGCCGTAGTTGGAATAGTTGGCCCGATTCCCCGTCGCGTCCGTGGCCGCCACGCTAATCACCTTGGGATAACGGGCGGGATAGGCGGAGCTGTTGCGGTTTTCGTTCCCCGCCGCCGCCACAATGACGACGCCTTTGTCGTAGGCGTAATCGATGGCCGACTGGAGGGTCTGACTTTCTCCGGCGCCGCCCAAACTGAGGTTAATCACCGTAGCGCCCTGGTCCGCGGCGTAACGAATGGCTTCGGCGATGTCCGCCACCGTGCCGCCCCCCGTCGCGGAAAGAACCTTCAACGGCATAATTTTCGCTTTGTAGGCCACCCCCGCCACGCCGTAGTTATTATTCGTAGTCTGGGCGATGGTGCCCGCCACATGGGTGCCGTGGCCGTTGTCGTCTCGGGTGTCCCGGTTGTCCTCGACAAAGTTGTAACCCTCGACAAATTCCGTTTCCCCCAGATCCGGCACCCGGCTAACTCCCGTGTCAATCACCGCCACCGCGGCGCCGTCCCCTTTACTCAGATCCCAGGCCGCTTCGGCGCCGATGGCCCGTAGGTTCCACTGTTTGCTATAGTCCGGGTCGTTCGGAATTTCTAGAGCTTGGTAAATATAATTAGGCTCAATGTATTCAACGAACTGGGCGAGGGGCGAGCGCCGCAGTTGTTTTAGGAGTTCCCGATTCCCCGGCAGGGTGTAGAGATACTCGTCCACGGAAAAGACGCTATTAAAGTCCAGACCCTTGGCCTCCGGCAGGCTTCCCATCTGGGCGCTGAGGGTTTCGGTGGGAAGATTGTTTTTGAAATTGACAATGATGGACTCAAAGGTTCCCTGACTGGCCAGGCCCCGGCTGTTCGCGAAATGAGCTAAGGCAAACCAGAGACCGACGAGAAATAGACCGAGAATGAGGAGGCGCTTCATGGAAAGAGGTAATACCGAATCGGCGCTTCCTATTCTATCGGTTTGTTTGAATTTTGCCGGGCCACCGTTATCGGAACGGCGCCGGCGTTAAGTCGCAAAAAAGCCGGAAGCAGTCTCCGCTCCCGGCCGGGATGTTTCCCCCCTTGGCAAGGGGGGTTAGGGGGGATCAGACCCCTTTCAACGGCGCTTAGGCCTTGTTCTGGTTCCGCTTGCGCTTGAAGTTAGCGCCGAAGCCCAGGGCCACGGTGGCGCCGAGGATGGTCATGGGTTCGGGGATGGGGGTGGTGTTAACCACGATGGGGATCTGTTGCAGAGAAACAAGACCCACGGAGTCAAAGGTCAGCCCCGTGAGGAAGGCGGTGGGATCGAGGGGATCCAGCGCCGCGGAGGTTTCGATACCGGTGATGGAGAAGCAGGGAACCGCGGAGGCGAAGCTAAAGGCGCTGCCGCCGGCAATCGTGCCGCCGGGGGTGACGAAGTTATCGCAGGCGCCGCCGTCGTCCAACAGCAGGTTGTAGAGACCGTCGCCGATGTTGTCGGGGAGAGTCACCGAGGCGAAGAGGGGGCCGCCGGTGGCGAAGTAGTTGTAGCCTACGGCCACTTCCGGGTCGATCCAAACGGTTTGGTCGGTGTTAAAGATAGAAATATCCGGGAAATCGAAACCGTCTTCCGGGTCGTCGTTGGTCGGGGGCAGACAGGGATCGTCGGGATTAGAGCAAGGAATTTCGGCGACGAAGGTGGAGCCGGAAATAAAGACGCCGGAGTCCAGGACGCCGTCGCCGGAGTCGGCGATGGCTAATTTAATGGTGTGGACTTGACCGGGGGTGACGTCGGCTAACACCGTCAGGACGCGAGTGAAACCGTCGTATTGGCTATCGATGGGGTTGGGGTTAACGGTGTTGTCGATATAGACCCCAGAGTTGGCGCCGTTGTTGACGTTATTAATGGTCACCGGGGTCGTCGTGCCGGGGAGGAAGGCGATGTTGTTGCCGTCGAGGAAGAAACCGAAAACGTCGTTAAAGTTAGAGCCGACAAACTCGTTGTACTCTTCCGAGGCGAAGGCGTACTGGAAGGTAATTTGATCAGTTTCCGGGATAAAGTCGAAGGTAATAGAGTTGGCGTCAAAGGTATTGACTCCGCTTAGCGCCGTCAAATCAGGATCCCCCGCCGTGCCGTTGTTCGTGCCGGCGCCGCTGGAGTTATTGGGGCCTAAAGCGGTCAGCGCGCGACCAGAGGTGAGCAGAATCCCGGAGTCGATGCCAATGCCGGAGGCTAAACCGCCGCTAAAGAAGCCGGAAGAGCCGTTGGCGCCGATGTAGGTCACCGTGGAGCCGGGGGCGAGGGTAATACCGTCGCCGAGAATCGAGTTCACCAGCGCCGCTCCGTCATTGCTGGGGGTGATGGTGAGCGCCTTGGCGGGAGCCAGACTGCCGCTGGTGATAAGGCCGCCAATGGCCAAGCCGGCGAGGGAAAAAGCGAGACGTAAGTTCATCATTGCTAAGTTTCTATAGAAGAAAAGAGTTATTGCCTAGGGCGTTCGCCCGAGGCGCCGTTTTTCCTTGCGCCGTGGAAAGGCCAAGTTTGGGGCCAAGTATAGAGGAATCTCCCGATGAGCGACAGAGTTTTTCTGTGCTAAAAGGTTCCGACGATTGGCCCTAGGAATTTCGGACAAAATTCCCCCGGCGCCGCTGAGGTTGCGCCCGAGAAACGGTTAAAATCTCTCTGTGAACGTCTCAATCTTTCCCGCAAGACATTATGGTAGCCGAACGCCTTCTGCCCGAGTTGAATACCGCCAGCGTCTCCCTCTCCCAGGAAGAAGCCCTGCGTCTTTATGAGGATATGGTGTTGGGGCGCCTCTTTGAGGATAAATGCGCCGAGATGTATTACCGGGGTAAGATGTTCGGCTTCGTCCACCTCTACAACGGACAAGAGGCGGTCTCCTCCGGCGTTATCCAGGCCATGCGACCGGGGGAAGATTACGTCTGTAGCACCTATCGGGACCACGTCCACGCGCTCAGCGCCGGAGTGCCGGCCAAGGAAGTGATGGCGGAACTCTTTGGCAAGGCGACGGGCTGTAGTCGGGGTCGGGGCGGCTCTATGCACCTCTTTTCCGCCGAGCATCGCTTGTTAGGGGGCTTCGCCTTTATTGGGGAAGGGATTCCCGTGGCCCTCGGCGCCGCTTTTCAAAGCAAATACCGCCGGGAGGTTCTGGGGGACAGTTCCGCCCAACAAGTGACGGCCTGCTTCTTCGGGGATGGAACCACCAACAACGGTCAGTTTTTTGAATGCCTGAATATGGCGGCGCTGTGGAAGTTGCCCATCTTGTTTGTGGTGGAAAATAACAAGTGGGCCATCGGCATGGCCCATGAGCGGGCCACCTCCCAGCCGGAAATTTATAAAAAAGCCAGCGTTTTCAACCTACCCGGCGTCGAAGTGGACGGCATGGACGTTGTCGCCGTTTATCAAGTAGCCAAAGAGGCGGTGGCCCGGGCCCGAGCGGGAGAAGGCCCCACCTTAATCGAGGCGCTGACCTACCGTTTTCGGGGTCATTCCCTAGCGGATCCCGACGAACTCCGTTCCGCCGACGAAAAACAATTCTGGGGCGCCCGGGACCCCATTAAAAAATTCGCGGCCTACGCGACGGAGCATAATCTGGCTACCCAGGAGGAACTGAAGGCCATTGAAAAACGGGTGCAGGCGGACATCGACGCGGCGCTCCAATTCGCCGAAGCCAGCCCCGAACCCGACCCCGCCGAACTCCACCGCTATGTTTTCGCGGATTAACTCCCATGCCCGTTGTTAACGCCGTTCTACTCGCGGTTTACGTCCTCTTCAGCCTCGGCGCCAGCCATTGGCTTGGGCAAAAGGCCTACGACTGGCTCCCCGCCCCGGCGGCGCTGGAGGCGGAACCCATCGGCGATCTTTTCAGCGCCATGACCACCCTGGGGAGTTTAATTTTCCTCGGCGTCTTTGGGGTTTTGCTCTACTCTCTCCTCTTCTATCGGGCTAAGGGCAACGAAGACGGCGCCGCCATTCGGGGGAATACTAAACTGGAAATCACCTGGACTGTTATTCCCATTCTCCTGGTGGCTTGGTTGGCTTGGTACAGTTTCCAAACCTACGAGCGCCTGAATGTTTTAGGGCCTCTACCCCTCGTGAACCATCCCCATGGGCAAATTTACGCCCAACTCCCCGGCGCTTCTCCCTTTGAACCGAGGGGCGTTTTGCCGGAAACGGAAAATTCGGCGCCCCTCAAAATCGACGTCAAAGTCAGGCAATGGGCTTGGGAATTTATCTATCCCGAAACCGGCAAAACCAGCGCCGAACTGCATTTACCCATCAATCGTCGGGCCCAATTTCATCTAACTTCTGAGGATGTGATTCACGGCTTTTATGTGCCGGAATTTCGGGTTAAACAGGACATTATCCCCAACCGGGACGTAGAATTTAGCGTCACTCCTAGTCGAGTCGGGGAATACCAACTGCGGGACTCACAATTTAGCGGCGTCTATTTCGCCCTGATGACGGCGCCGGTGTTGGTAGAAACCCCGCAAACGTTTCAGGCTTGGTTAACCGGCTCCCAAACAAAACCGGCACTTAATCTGGCCCAAAGCGAGCATCAAACTCCCCCCGCCACCGTATTGCGAAGCGGTTGGCCCAGGGTGGCGCCGAAGAGCGCCGGGACTAAAGATTAACCGTCAACACGGAGCGATTGCGGTCGTCAACCCGTTCGTAGCGCAACTCGTCCACCCCGTCCAGCGCCAAATAAATCCCCAGACCGCCGTGGGGGCGCTGGATTAAAGATTGGGCCAGATCCGCTTCCTGGGGCAGAGAATGCCGAGTCGGATCGTAGGGATGACCCGTGTCTTCAATACGGACGCGTAAACTAGAAGCGTCCCACTGGGCCGCGAGTTGAATTTCTCCCGCGAGTCCCTTTTCCTGATAGCCGTGGACAATAATGTTCGTCACCAATTCATCCACCGCTAAGCGGAGTTTGTAGGCGGACTTTTTCTCTAGACCGGCGCTTTGAGCCGCGTTTAAAACATAGGCGGCGACAACGCTCAAGGACTCTAAATTACCCGGAACAGTTAAGATTTCCATACAGTAAAATCACCCTTTTAAGATATGGGCTTCGACTCCGCTCCGCCCTCGATTAAAACTAATACTCAGTCGTTAAATTGTCTCCCGCGGAAATGAGTAATATTTCAAATTTGATAACTGATAACTGAATAACTGTCATCTGTCGTCTGTCATCCGCCGGAGAGCAAGTAAGGTAATGTCGTCAAACTGGGGCGCTTCGCCAATAAAAGCAAACAATTCCTCCTTAATACGTTCTAACAATTGGGATGCGGAATCTCCGCAGGGATTTAGAACCTCTAAAAGCCGTTGCGCTTTGAATTGTTCGCCCTCTTCGTTTTTCCCTTCGGTGACGCCGTCGGTGTAGCCCAGCAAAATATCGCCAGGCTCAAGGAAAACTTGCTGGATCTTAAATTGCGAGTCCGGCATCATCCCGAGGGCGGGACTGGTGGGATTGAGGACGGCTTTAACTGCGGATAGACGCGCGGATGGATTAACAATAAACAGCGGTTCATGTCCTCCGTTAACATAGGAAAGTAAGCCAGTTTCCGTCTCCAGAACTCCAAAGAAAAGGGTGGCGAACATCGACAAATTCCAATGATATTTCACAATATAATCATTGGTTAGCTTCATCGCCCTCAACGCCTTGAGATGGGTTAAATTAACCGCCGTTGCGGCGCCGATCCACCCTTCTGGTTGGGGTTGTTCTAGCGTCAGCATGGTTTCTTCGTCCTGTCCCCAATCATTAGACTGTTGGGCAAAGACGCGAATTAAACTGCGAAACAGCGCCATGAATAAAGCGGCGCCGACCCCTTTGTCGCAAACGTCGGCAATGACCAGACCGACATGCTTTTGATCCGCGAGATAAAAAACGTCGTAAAAATCTCCGGCCACCTGTTTAGCGGGGTGAAAGCTAGCGGCGATTTCCCATTGGGGAGGCTGACAAATTTGGTAAGGGAGAAAGTCGATTTGGATCGCCCGTCCCTTTTGCAGTTCCGAATCCAGAGCTTTGGTGTATTGGTCTAGTTGGGAATAGAGGCGGGCGTTTTCCAGCACCAGGGCGATGTGATCCGCCACAATCTTCATCTGATCCGCCACCTCTAGGGTGAAATGCCCCGGCTCGGGGTGGAGAAGCGTCAAAATGCCCAACAGGCGCTCGCCCCGGAGGATCGGAATCCCCAGCGCCGAGCGGACGGTATAGGGTTGATTGGGAAGGGTCAGCCAACGCTCGTCGGTTTCGGTGTCCGTAATCAGACCGAGGCGACGATTTTGATTCACCCAGCCCGCCAGCCCCTGGTCTAGGACTTGACCAATCAGCGCCGACCGTTGCTTGGGCGTCACTTCCCGCCGGGAGAGAATCGCGTCGGCGATTTTGCCCTCGGAACTGAGCAAAAATAAGCTACTGGTTTGGGCTTTAGTCAGATCCGCGGCTAAATCCACCACTTTTTGGAGAGTGTCCGCCAAAATTTCCTTTTCTTGGCGGTGATCGCTACTGTCGACTAAATTTTCCAGCAGTTGGCGTTGGATGTCGAGGGCGGAACGCTCCCGTTGTAGAGAGAGTTTGAGGGCCACGCTCTCTAGGGTCAGAGCGACTTGATTGGCGGTAATCTGCATCAAGTCGGCGATGTCTTCGCTGAAATGATGGGGCTGGGAGTGAAGCAGGGTAATAATGGCCAACAGTTCCGAGCCTTTGAGAATGGGAACCGCCAATGCCGAGCCGGCCAGGTAGGGCTGGTCGGGCAAGGTGAGCCAACGCTCGTCCGTTGCCGTGTCCAACACCAAACCCACCTGTTGATGCCGACAAACCCACCCGGCTAACCCCCGGTCGAGCACCGTGTTAATCAGAGATTGGCGGCGGTTGGGATCTGTTTCCTCCCGAGTCAAAATACTATGGGTCACCCGGCGCTGTTCGTCCAGGAGCAGTAAACTTCCTTTTTCCGCCTGGGCGAGTTCCACGGAGGCGTCCAGGATTGTTTGCAGCGCCGCGTGGAAGAGCGGTTCGTCGTTAGAGCGTTGGATAATTCTCAGTAAGCTTTTGAGGAGCGCCTCCGGGGAATTGGTCGCGCCGACAGACTCCCCCCAGCTTAGCCCCGCCAAATTGCGCAGGAGTTGTTTGTGGAGGAGAAAAGCGCCCCGCTCGTTTTCCAGGGCTTGCAGTCGCTGGCGCAGGGCTGTGATTTCCGTCAATAGTTCCTGAGAACTGGGAGAATCGCTCATGGGTAAAGGTATTGATTTAGTTGGCCATCGCTTCGGGATCAAACTGGTCGAGGAAAACGACGCTATGGTGGAAGCCGGTTTTTTGGATCGTCTCCCGCACCCCGTCCTGGGGATTAACCACATAGATGGTGACCTCCGCCCCCATTTTTTGCTTGGAAAAAATCAACACCCGCAACCCGGCGCTGGCCATGTAATCCAAGGCTTCCAGCTTGAGGACCAGCTTTTGGGGATGGCTCTGGGCCGCTTCCTCGACGGCTTTTTGAAATTGCGGCGCTGTCGCGGCGTCCAGGTCTCCGACGAGGGTAATCGCGGCAATATCGTTGAAAATTTCGAGGGTAGAGGTCAGGGCCATAAAGATACCTAATTCAACAAGAACAAAATAAACGATAACTCGCTTCAACCGAGCCGCCAAGGGGACAGTAAAAATCGGCTCCTTCAGTGTAACCAAGAAAACCCGCCTGGGAGCGCCGGAGGGAAGATCCCGCCAAGGATAAAAGTCTCTCCCCGCAAAGATTAAGCTATGTTACGATTCCGCTCCGCCCAAGGTTTTGACGCTAGGATACGCCTGCAATCTATTCTCTCCATAGATAAAGGCTGATTTATGCTTAAACAAACCTTAATCTCAACCATCATCGCTTTAACTGGCGCGGTCGGCGCGAGTTCCACTGTCCAAGCCGCGGTCTTTCAATGGAGTTTTACCAATGTCATCGGCGGAGTTCCGGGAACCGTTTCCGGCGTTTTGACCGTTCCCAACGGGACTGACGTCGCGGCCACGTCCGTTATTCTCACCCAAACCACCAATCCGGTTTTCGCCGGTCTAGTGGGGACGGATTTCGCCGCCCTGCCTAACTTTCAAAACCGATTTAACGTCAGCGGCGGCGCGATCACCGCTTCCCTTTTTGGCTCCGACTTTTTCTCTAACAGCGATAATCTGAGCCTAGAATTCAACGCTCAGGTCTTTGGCGACGATGACAGCGAAAACCTGGGTCTTTTGGCCTCCGGGGGGAATCCCTTACAAGGATTCTGTCCCGCTAATTGCCTGCAAACGGCGGAGCTGAACGGCAGTAACGCCGGCCAGACTCAATTCGCGCCGACCTTTGTGGCGGTGCCAGAGCCGATGACCCTCCTAGGGGCGGGAGCCGCCCTCGCCTTCGGCGCCGGTTTCAAGCGCCGTCAAGTCCGTTAAGGAAGGCCTCCATACGGTTTGGCCCTTACTCCCGGAGTCTGGGGGCGTTTGGCTACGACGAGTCGGAACGCCCCTCGACGCCCGCGCCATAGCGCCAGGCCTGTAGTCGTTGATTAAAGCGATATTTTTGCTCCGGCGACCAGGATTGAGTCAGGGGTTGGAGTCTTTCCCCCAGGGGAGCTAGGGCGCTGTAAAGACCCAGGTTAAAGTAATGCTTGAGCCAGTCCGCTAGGGGGTCTAGCCCAATCTGGGGCAGGAGCGGCAGAACCAGTCGCGGATCGGCCCGCGTCAGGGTTTGGCTGAGGCCGCCAAATTGGATGACGTCCGTTAAAAACGGCTCCCAAACCCCTTCCCCCAGCGCCGCCATGACCTGAAAAATCCCTCCCATCAGTCGGTTAATTTGTTGGGGATCAACCTTCTGATTTAAGCCGACGCTCATGGTTTTTTGGAAGAGCCAAGTGACGGCGATATTGGGCTGGTAGGGTTGGAGGAGCGCCAAATTATCCCGACTCAGATCGTCCAATTGCAAAAGTTCCGCTACTCCCGTTGTTAACCGCGGCAGATGACGAACCATGGCTCCAAAGCCGCCAAAACTAATGGGGGATTGAGCGCCGGCGCTGTCGCCAATGGCCAAAACGCGGTCGTAGGGCGTCTGGAGGGGACTGTTTCGATAGGCGGGGAAAAAGCCCCATAGCGCCCGTTTGAAGCTTAACGCCTCCAGTTCGCAATCTTGATACTGAGGGAGATAGGCAAAGTATTCTTCCAAAAGAAACTCTAGGCTAAAACGCTCCGGCGCCGCGTCAACGTAGGTAAACAGGTAGGTGGTGCGGCCATCCCGCGCGGGAAAAGCCTCCCAAAAGTACTGGCACTGATGCAAAATCGGCGTAAAGGTGGCGATTAAATCCCCCGTTTCATTCCGGGGATAGCCCTGGGCGCAACCGCCGACAACCAAACAGACCGCGTCGGGTTTTTGTCCCCCCCGGATCTGTTGAACGATGGGGGAAAAGTGGCCCATGGCGTCGATAAATAGGCGAGCGGCGCAGGCGGCGGCTCCCCCCTCCCGTTGGGCTTCGACTCGGACGCCCTGGGGGTGAATCGTCAGGCGCTCAAATTGGGTCTGCTCCCATAAACGCCCCCCCGCGGTTAAAAATTTCTCCTTTAAAGTCGCCAGCAAATAAACCGGATCGACCCCCACATTGAGAATGTCCCGCACCCACAATTCGTAACTTTGATGGAAACTGAGGCGGGCGGGATTGTATTCGCTGGCGATGGCGGTTTCCAACTCCTCGGGGGTCAGTAAATCCAGCGTTAAAAAAGTTTCTAACTCCCGCCGGGAAATATTCCATTCCTGTTCCCGGCCCCGTAAAATCCCCCGCTCCATCACTAACACTTTCAAACCCCGCCGCTGTAGGGCCGCGGCCAGTAAAATTCCGAGGGTTCCTCCGGCGATAACGACGTCCAGTTCCGGTTCCGCTAAAGATTCGCCAGAGCGGCTTACGACTTGGGGAATTTGCCATTCTCCCCGCCGCAGTCGCTCCCAGCGCCGATCCGCTAGGGCCAAATTGTGGCGGGGAGCGCCGGGTAAGCCCTCAAAAAAAGCCGGTAAACCCATTCAATTCCAGACTGTTCTCGTTTTTCCCTCATTATCTCTTAACACCCGGCGCTTGGGGATTGAGTCCGGCGCTAATTGTGTCCTAGGCTTAAGAGTTAAACCACCGTCACCCGACCTCCTCTCAAACGATGCGCAAACTCTTCCACTCTCTCCTCGCCTTAGCCGTTCTAGACGCGGCGCTGTCCCTCCCCAGCGGCGCCCAAAGCGCCCGGCCCCTCGCCCTCTTTGAGCGGGAGCAAAAAGACCGCCCCTGCTATGACCGCCAAACCCAACCCCAGAGCGCCGTCACCGATCTCCACCTTCATCCCCAACCCTTTGGCGGCAAAAGTATCCCCTATCCCCAGATGATGAGTTATCTAGATCGAGCCGACGTTCGTTTCGCGCTCCTTTACGGCATTGGGCAGACCTTACCCTACGACGGTCAATGCGCCTACTATTTAGACTGTGTGGGCATCCCCGCCCAGCCCGGCTTTAAAAACGATTTTGAAAACGCCGCCAATTACGTCGAATACCCCCAAAAAGATCTTCACGTCGCCCTGTCCATGACCTTTCCCGACTTGGCCCGTCCTGAAGAGATTGTGGCGGGGATTAAGCTTTTAGACCGGGAATATCCGGGTCTCTTTCAGTGGATGGGGGAAGTGAACCTCCACAAAGAGGCGCTCCGGGGCAACGGGCACGAACCGGCGGATTTAGGCGATATTCGGGAGTGGGGGCCCTTCATGGCGGTTTTGGCGGAGCGGGGGATTCCCATCTCTATCCACGCCGATTTGGGAGACGACGCCAACCCCACCCGTAATCTAGCCCAGATGAGCGAAGTTCTTCGACTGTATCCTCAAAATAAAATTGTCTGGATGCACATGGGGCTTTCTCGGGAGTTAACCACCATGAATCCTCAAGAGCATATCCAGTTAATGTCCCAATTTTTGGATCAAAATCCCAATCTTTACCTCGATATTTCCTGGACTGTGCTGGCGGAGGCTTACTTTAACACCCCAGAAAAACGGGCCCAATACGCTCAGTTTTTCAATCGCTATCCTGACCGTATTCTCGCGGGGACAGACTTTGTCGCGGCGGCTCAGAAAACCTTTGAAGTTTACCAAAAAGAAGCCAATATTACCGGCGCTATTCTGGCGGACGTTAACGACGAAGCTTTCCGGCGCATCGCCTTGGGTCAAAATTATTTTGATTTAGCGCCCAATTTAGGGCAAAAATTCCAGGCGCCGTCTGTTTGTCCTGCCGCTGGCTCCCAAAAATTATAAAACTTAATTCTCAAGCGCCCAAATGAAGGGAGTAAGCGCTATTGCTCCCTCCGGCGCCGTCGGTCTGAATATTAAACCATTCGCTCCCTGAACCCGGCGCTCTCTAATCCGTAACCTGTTCCTCAACTATGCCCTTTTTTACTCGCGACCCCGATTTAACCGACCAAGGAACCTCCATTCTGGAGCAAACCTGGCGCGCTTTTCCCAGTCTGGCGCCGGATCAGATTGCCGTGACCTGGCTGGCCTACGACGAGCCGGTGATCGTCAACACTGGCGGCGCTCTTACCCCAGAGGATTTTTGGCGCCATCCCCTCCGGGGCTTTAGCTACCGGGGGAACGAACGAGTTTATCCCGCCAGCGTCGTTAAGTTGTTTTATCTGGTGGCGCTGGCGGAATGGTTCGCCAAGGGCATGGTGGAGACGACGGCGGAATTGGAGCGGGCCATGGCGGATATGATTGTCGAGTCCAGTAACGACGCCACTAGTTTAGTGGTGGACGCGTTAACGGGAACCACCAGCGGCCCGGTTTTACCGGCGGGGCCCTTCGCCACCTGGCAAAGCCAGCGCAATTTAGTTAACCGCTACTTTCAATCCTTGGGCTGGGAGGAGCTAGCGCCGATTAATGTCAATCAAAAAACCTGGGGCGACGGCCCCTACGGACGGGAGCGGGTCTTTGTGGGGGAACTCTACGAAAACCGCAATATGCTGACCACCGACGCCTGCGCCCGTCTGCTCCACAGTATTGTCGGCGGGGTGGCGGTGTCCCCAGAAGCCTGTCGGCGGATGATGGCCCTACTGGAGCGGAACCTTTCTCAGAAAGCGCCGGCGCCGGGAGAAGAAAATCAAGTGACGGGGTTCCTCGGCGCCGGTCTAGATCCCGACGCGAAACTCTGGTCAAAGGCGGGTTGGATGAGCCGGGTTCGCCACGATTGCGCCTATATTGAACCCCCCCAGGGACGGCCCTATTTATTAACGGTCTTTACGGAAGGCGCTGAAAACGCCGCCAATCCCGAGATTTTGCCCTTTATCTCCCGGGCCTTCGCCGACGCCCAACCCTGAGCGCCCCTCGCTCTCATTGATAACTGCTCACTGAATAACTGTCGCCAATGTCCACCCCTGAGCGCCCTTGGCTGACCCTGGTTCTCGCCCAGAGCGCCGACGGCAAGATTAGCGATTTTCAGCGCGCTCCCGCCCGCTTTGGCTCGGCGGCGGACCGGGTTCATTTGCGGGAACAAATCTCAAAGGCGGACGGGGTGTTAATCGGCGCCGGCACCTTGAGGGCCTACGGAACGAGTTTGCCCTTGGGGGAAGTTTGGCAAAATCGGCGCCGAGCGCAAAACCGACCGCCGGAACCCGTTCATATTATTTGCTCCCGGAGCGCCGACCTCGATCCTCAACTGCCTTTTTTCCAACAACCACTCCCCCGTTGGTTACTGACCCTCAATCCCGGCGGCTGGCCCCATGGGGGGGACTCTCCCCGCCATTTTGAGCGGGTTCTAACCTTTGCCCCGGAGGAAGAGAATTTGCCCTGGGGGTTAATTCTGCCCAGGTTAAAAGCCTTGGGTCTCCACCGTCTAGCGGTTCTGGGCGGCGCCGAACTGGTTACCTCCCTCGCGGCGGGAGACTGGCTGGACGAGATCTGGTTAACGGTTTGTCCTTACTTATTGGGGGGAACAACGGCGCCGACTTTTCTGGAAGGCGCCGGGTTTGCGGAAGCCCAGGCCCGGCGCTTGCGGCTTCTAGAGCTAGAACGGCGGGAAAACGAGGTTTTTTTGCATTACCAATACCAGAGGGATTAATCCCCGGCGACCGCTTGACGAAGCAGATCGGCAATGTCCCGGCGCCCGGCCAACTCGGCCAGATCCAGCGCCCGATGACCGCCCCGATTTTTCAGCCCCAGGTCTAACCCCGGCACTGTTAGTAACTGGGCGACGACCTCCCGGCGCCCCCGGAAAGCGGCCCGCATCAGCGCCGTGGCCCCCGTCTGATCCTGGGCGTTAACGGTTGCTCCCGCTTCTAGGAGCAAGCGAACTTTCTCAGTTTCTCCCGCTTCCGCCGCCCCGATTAAATCCCCGCCCTGGGGAACCGCGCCGAATTTTAACAACAGCGCCGTCAAAGTTTCCCCAAGGGGAGAGGGGATTTGCAAGGCGAGGGTTAACGGCGTTTCTCCCGGAACGCCTAAATGGGGATCGGCGCCCCGGTCTAGCAAAAATTGGACAATTTCTTCATGACCTTGGAGGGTCGCCAGCGCCAAGGGCGTGTCCCCCAGAGCGGTTTGGGGGTTAATGTCGGTGCCGGCCCGGAGGAGTTGCTTGACAATGTCGAGACGCCCTTCCAAACAAGCCAAATGGAGCGCCGTCTCTCCCTCTTCGTCCGCCAGATTGACGTCCCAGCCTAGATCCAAAAGAACCTGTAGGCAATCCCCCCGATTTTCGCTGGCCGCCGTAAACCAGCAGTCCCCCCGATGGGGATCGGCTCCGGCCCGGAGCAGTTGAGTCATCAGCGCCGGAAAATTACCCCGAATCGCCAAGCCTAGGGCGCTGTCTCCCTGTTTGTCCACTAGATTAGGATCGGCGCCAGACTGAAGCAACTGGGCCGTTAAAACGGGATCGCCCCGGTATGCGGCCACCATCAAGGCCGTACTGCCGTCTTCATTGACCCGATTGGGATCGGCGCCGGCTTCCAGTAACATTTGGGCGATTTGCCGTTGTCCCCTCGCCGCGGCTAACATCAGGGGCGTTAAGCCCTGGGGCGTTTTCGCTAAATCAACCTCCGCGCCGGCGCTGAGGAGCGCCTCCGCCATCGCTAAATTCCCCTGATGGACGGCGTAGAGCAAAGCCGTATGCCCTTGCCGATCCGTTTTATTCGGCTCGGCGCCCTGGCTCAGCGCCGCCCTCACTCCTTGCTCGTCGCCCCGTTTCGCCGCCCCGAGTAAATCCATCTAGCCCCCTTGCCGATTCTTTTTAATCCTAGGGGGAGGGGGGGACAGCGGCCAAGAACAAAAAAAATTACGGCGCCTTTAGTCTTGGGCCGTAATCTCTGGGTTAGAGTGATGAATACTGATTTGGGGGGAGAGCTAATCCACCGTTCTAATCTACAGGTGCAGGTAAGCCGCTTCCGCTTCCAGTTGGCTGACGAGGGAGTCGTTGCCGTTAGCCCGAGCCAGCTCCAGACGGTGTTGGAGATTTTTGCGCAGGGTTTCTTTGTGGGCGATGGCGGCTTGGGTTAGGGACTGTTGACGATTTTTGTTCATGGGGTTCACCCTCCTAGGGGAGCGGACATAGAAAGATTGCTATAGTTTCACCTTAACATGATTTTTTCTAATCTTCCGCAAACGGTATCTTTTGTTACTAAAATTAACATTGCGACATCTTTAGGCCGTATCTCACCGGTTTAAATACAGCTACAAAAACTGTATCAAACGCCAAAACTCCCCACCTTGACCGTCGTTCCCCTAGGAGGGGCGCTGAGGGCGGTCAAAGCGTAGGGGAGTTTTCAAACAGCCGCTACAGGCCTTACTTGACGGCGAAGAAACTGAGATGGTAGAGATTCCGTTTCCAGGGGTGGGCTTGGATTTCCCGGATCAGCGCCTGGCCCCGCCAGTTGAGGTCGGGAATTTGCACCTCGATCACCGTGTCGTTTTCCTTCGCGTGGCGGAGAAGCGTGGTGGCGGCTTTGTGGTCAACCGTCAGGGCCACGGACTCGGCGCCGTTGTGGCCGTAGAGAGTGGCGGGGATCAGACCCTCTCTCCGCAGGGCCCGGGGTTTGCTATTTTCGGCGCGTTTTTGGCATTCGATGGTCAGAGACATGGTAGTTGTTCAGGGTTGAAGGGTGGACGAGAAATAAGGGGAAAACGCCCCAACGTTGGATAACGGTATGGAGACAAAAGCCGGGCTTCGACTACGCTCAGCCCTCGATTTATCCCTCCCAATTGGATAGTAGATATCTGATAACTGGTATCTGGTATCTGTTAAGTTTCCACCGGCAGACCGGTCGCGTCCAACAGCGCCCGTTTGGGGCCGTGGATGGGATCTTCGACGATGATGGTCTGGTCCCGACTCGCGCCGAGAGAGACGATGGCGATGGGCACCTCCATCAACTCCGCCAGGAACTTGAGGTAGTCCAGCGCCTTCTGGGGCAGATCCTCCAGGGTACGGCAGTGGGCCGTGGAGCGTTGCCAACCGGGGAGGGTTTCGTAGAGGGGGCGACAACGGGCGAACTGGGCGGCGTTGCCGGGGAAGTGGTCGCAGGTGGCGCCGTCTAGCTCGTAGGCGACGCAAACTTTGATTTCCTCCAGTTCGTCGAGAACGTCCAGCTTGGTGATGGCCAGACAGTCCAAACCGTTGATCCGCACTGCGTAGCGCCCAATCACCCCGTCAAACCAGCCGCAACGCCGGCGCCGGCCGGTGGTGGTGCCAAATTCGGCGCCGCGGTCGCAGAGGTGTTGGTTGAGAGCGCCGATCAACTCCGTGGGAAAGGGCCCTTCCCCCACCCGGGTGGTGTAGGCTTTAGCCACGCCGATGACCCGGTCGATCATGGTGGGGCCGATGCCCGCCCCGACGCAGGCGCCGCCGGCGATGGGATTGGAGGAGGTGACGTAGGGGTAGGTGCCGTGGTCAAGGTCTAAGAGGGTGCCCTGGGCGCCTTCAAAAAGAATATTTTTCCGCGCTTTAATCGCTTCGTAAATTTTCAGAGAACTGTCCACCACGTGGGGCCGCAGGCGCTCGGCGTAGGCGAGATAGTCCGCCATGACGGCCTCCACGTCGAGGGGGGGCAGTTCGTAGAGTTTGTCGAGGATGACGTTCTTGTTATTAATCGTCCAAGCCAATTTTTTTTCTAAGGTCTCCGGCTCCATCAAATCCACCACTCGGATGCCGGTGCGCTCCGATTTATCGGCGTAGGTGGGGCCGATGCCCCGGCCTGTGGTGCCGATTTTATGCTCCCCCCGTTTTTCCTCCGACGCCTGATCCAGCAAACGGTGGTAGGGCATGGTGACATGGGCGGTTTGGGAAATGTAGAGACGCTCCACGGAAACGTTCAGCGCCGCCAGTTGATCCATTTCCTCCAGTAAAATCTGGGGGTCGATCACCGTCCCCGACCCAATAATACACTCTGTCTCCGGGTAAAGGATGCCCGACGGGATCAGGTGGAGTTTGAAGGTTTGACCCTTGACCACGATGGTGTGTCCGGCGTTCACGCCCCCCTGGGGCCGCACCACCACATCGGCGGAACGACTGAGTAAATCGGTAATCTTCCCTTTTCCTTCGTCGCCCCACTGAGCGCCGATGACGATAACGTTAGCCAAGAGATTTTCTTAAAGTAAAGTTCACACAAACTATCACTATCGCATTTTGGGGAATTTCTGTCAAGGGATAGGCGAAAAATTTTTCTCTTCCCTCATTTACCCTCATCCCCCAGCCCCTTCTCCCAAAACGGGAGAAGGGGAGTCAAAGTCCCTCTCCCTCCTTGGGAGCTACTGTGTACACACAAGTGTCACGATCCCCCCTAACCCTCGTTTTGCCCCCCCAGCCCCCCAATTTTGGGGGGAGTTCGGAGCTTTTCTGAGTTCAAAGTCCCCCAGAATTGGGGGATTTAGGGGGCGAGATAAGGTT
>WGLZ01000062.1 GCA_016471375.1 Cyanobacteria bacterium RI_101 | reverse complement strand
TTCATCGATGATACCCGCCACTAATCCCAAATGGTCTAAATTCTCAATCTGCACAGGAAGATACAATCCTCAGAAGGAACCTTTTCTAGCTTAGACTACCTGCACATTTTTAATTCCCTGCCAACCTGCGGAATGTCGGTCAGAAGAAGGAAAATCATCTATTCTCTTAGATTTTCGTGGAGCCGCACAAGGTGGAATTAGCAAACAATTTGCGGATAAGGTTATTATCCCTCTCCCTCCCCTAAACGAACAGCGCCGGATTGTCGCCAAACTAGATAGCCTCTTTGCCCGTAGCCGCGCCGCCCGTCAGGAATTAGAGCATATTCCTCAACTGATTCGGCGCTGTAAACAGGCCGTTTTAGACACGGCTTTTCGTGGCGATACAAGATGGAAATCAGTCAAACTAGAAAATGTTTGTGATATGAAAGCGGGAGACTTTGTTCCTGCCGCAAATATTTATCCCGAAAAATCTTCTAATTTATACCCTTGTTTTGGCGGTAATGGACTGAGGGGTTATACAAAAACTTATACACATGAAGGAAAATTTTCTTTGATTGGTAGACAAGGCGCTTTATGTGGAAATGTACATATGGTACAAGGCAAGTTTCACGCTACTGAACACGCCATAGTTGCTTTTCCATTGTTAGGCGTGAATATTGATTGGCTTTATTATCAACTGGTTGCCCTAAATCTAAATAAGTATTCGACTGGAATGGCTCAACCCGGTCTTTCTGTAAAAAATATTAAATCCATCCCGATTTATCTTCCTACCCTCCAAGAACAACAGGAAATCGTTAACCGGATTGAAAAACTCTTCAAATCCGTTGAAGTCATTGAGCAGAATTACCAAAAAGCCGTCAAACTGCTAGAGCGCCTAGAACAAGCCACCCTTGCCAAAGCCTTTCGAGGCGAATTGGTTCCCCAAGATCCCAAGGACGAACCCGCGTCGGTCTTGCTAGAGAGAATACAGGCCCAACGCCAAGAAAAACCCAAACGTCAAAGCCGGCGCTTGAAAAAATAAACCGGCGCCGGCGCCGACTCGACGTCTCTTAATCTAATCCCAGTTCCCGCAGACGGCGCCGGTCTTGGAAAATCGCCTCCGGGGAATCCGCCAGAACAACTCGCCCTTGAGCCATGACAATCACCCAATCCGCCCAATTGCCCACAAAGGGAAGATCATGGGTTGCGATGAGCAGGGTGGTTCCCGCTTGGTGAATTTGCCCCAATAGTTCCCTCAGACGCCGGGTCTGGCCCGGATCGAGAAAGGCTGTGGGTTCGTCCAACAGGAGTAAAGTCGGCTCCAAAATAACGCTATCGGCGATGGCTAGGCGCCGTTTTTGCCCCAAACTGAGGTAATTGACCGGAAAATCCGCCAGATCCGTCAAATCAAAAGCCCTTAAGGTTTCCTCCACCCGGCGCTGGATTTCCGCCGGCGGTAATCCTAAGTTACACAGCCCGTAGGAGAGGTCTTCCGCCACCGTGCCGCCCACCAGTTGCTCGTCGGGGTTTTGAAACACTAAAGCCACTTCTTGGCGGAGACGATACAGCGCCGACTGGTCATAGGCCAGGGGTTGATTTTGCCAATAAACGGCGCCGGAACAGGGGCGATATAAGCCATTCGCTAGGCGCAGGAGGGTGGTTTTACCGCAACCGTTGGGGCCAATCAGAGCGTAGCGCCCACCGGCTTCCAGATTGAGCGACAAACCCTCTAGGGCCAGACGGGGATGACGGCCATAACGGTAACTGACCCCCTCAAAACGCATCAACAGGAACCCGCCCAATAATGCCAGCCCGTTAAAGCCAAAAGGAATAGATAGCCGCCCACCGCTTCGGCGCCGTAGCGCCAACTGGCCTGATGACGGCGCCGGCTCCAGAATTTTAGTTCTCCGGTATAACCCCTGGACGCTAAACCCAGGGAAATTTCCCGATAGTTAATCAAGGTTCGTTGTAAAAGTCGCCCCGCCAAGAGACTGAAGCTCCCCAGGCTCCGGCGCCAAGTCCCGTAACCCAAACGGGACTGCTGAGCCGCCAGCAGTTGGCTGGCCGTATCCCCCAGAACGCCGATAAATCGATACATTAGGGTCATTAACTCCGTCAATAAGGCGGGACATCCCCAACGACCAAGGACAAGGATTATCTCCCCGAGGGGAACCGTAAGCAGAAGAAAGTAGAGACAGGAGGTCAGCGCCAAGGAGCGAAAAAAGATTCCCCGACTCTGCTCCAACCCCTGCTGGCTGAGGTAGAGATAAAACGACCCTATCGGCGCTCCCCAGAGGACGTCGCTCCGAAAGGTCGCCAGTTGGTCGGCCCGACCGGCGCCGATGATCCAGGCGGGTAGTCCTAAGAGCAGAAAAGTTAGGGGTAGAGAAAGGAGGCGTAAATAAATAGAGGCGGGAATTTGGGCGTATTTAACCACCCAGACAAACAGCCAGAGGGCTATTAAACCCTGGACGGGAATCGGCGCTCCGTAGGCCAGGAAAAAGAGCGCCGCCGCGAATCCCAGTTTCTGTTCCGGGGGCAGGGCGCGCAGTCCGTTAGTCTGAGCGAGGGCGTCTAGGGAATGACCCATTGGCTAGAGCGCCATGCCGAGGTATTTCGCCACGGTTTGGACGTCCTTATCCCCCCGGCCGGAGGTATTAATCACAATGCGGGGATTTCCCGTCAGTTGGGGGCAGAGACTTTCCAGATAGGCGAAGGCGTGGGCCGTTTCCAGCGCCGGAATAATGCCCTCCAGTTGGGAGAGTTTTTGCAGGGCGGCGATGGCTTCAGCGTCGGTGACGCTGTAGTATTCCGCCCGGCCGGAGTCCTTGAGAAAACTGTGCTCGGGGCCGACGCCAGGGTAATCCAAACCGGCGCTGATGGAATGGGCTTCCGTCACCTGACCGTCGCTATCTTGCAGGAGATAACTCATGGCGCCGT
This sequence comes from Cyanobacteria bacterium RI_101, assembly GCA_016471375.1. Classification (GTDB taxonomy): domain Bacteria; phylum Cyanobacteriota; class Cyanobacteriia; order Cyanobacteriales; family Microcystaceae; genus Synechocystis. The sequence goes on along the minus strand of WGLZ01000062.1, from coordinate 51,566 downwards.
GGAGCACGCCGGGTTTACCCATGGTTAAGGTGGCGGCGTGTTTGCCGGAGGCGACGCTTTCCCCCGCGGCTTCCACCCCGATAATGCGCACCCCGGCGTCGTCGAGGAAGTCGTAGAACAAGCCCATGGCGTTGGAGCCGCCCCCCACGCAGGCCAGTAAAATATCCGGCAGACCGCCCCATTTTTCTTGACACTGGCGCCGGGTTTCCTGGCCGATGACCCGGTGGAAGTCCCGCACCATCATGGGGTAGGGATGGGGGCCTGCCACGGAGCCGAGGATGTAGTGGGTGGATTCCACATTGGTGACCCAGTCCCGAATCGCCTCCGAGGTGGCGTCCTTGAGGGTGCCCGTGCCGGCGCTCACCGGTTGCACCCGAGCGCCGAGTAAATTCATGCGAAAGACGTTCAGCTTTTGGCGCTCCATGTCCTCCACCCCCATGTAAATGACGCAGTCCAAGCCAAAGCGGGCGCAGACCGTGGCGGTGGCCACCCCGTGTTGACCGGCGCCGGTTTCGGCGATGATCCGCCCTTTGCCCATCCGTTTGGCCAGTAAAACCTGCCCCAGGGCGTTGTTAATCTTATGGGCGCCGGTGTGGTTCAGGTCTTCCCGCTTTAGGTAAATTTGGGGGGCGCTTCCGTCGGGGCGGCGGTAGTTTTCGCTCAGGCGCTCGGCGAAATAAAGGGGACTGGGTCGGCCCACATAATCTTTGAGCAGGCCGTTCAACTCCGCTTGAAACGCCGGCTCGTCCTTGACCCGTCGGTAGGCTTCCTCCAGCTCCGCCAGCGCCGGCATCAGGGTTTCGGGGACGTATTTGCCGCCAAAGCGCCCAAAGCGCCCCAGGGCGTCGGGGTATTGACTTATTTGCGGCAGGCTCGGAGAGACGAGGGGAGTGGGGGTCATGGGGTAGAGATACGGCGACGGTTTCTAATTATAACCTAGCCCCTAGCGGCGCACTCCCCAGGGCGAGTTCGGGAAAAGTTCGGAGCTAACCCTAAGGAGGAAAATCGATGAGAGACAACTGGTATAACAGAAAGACCCCTTCTTGCCGACTATGCTCTCCCTTCTGCGGATTACCAATTTCGCCCTCATCGACCATTTGGAACTGACCTTCGGCGCCGGCTTAAATGTGCTGACGGGGGAAACCGGGGCGGGCAAATCGATTATTTTGGACGCCATCGATCTGGTTCTGGGGGGCAAGGCCCAGGGGCGAGTTCTGCGTCAAGGCGCGGAGCAGGGCTTAATCGAGGCCACCTTTTCTCTGTCCCAGGCCGCCGGCGCCTGGCTCGGCGCTCAAAATATCGAACCCCTGGAAGACGGCGCTCTGATTTGTAGCCGGGACTTTAGCCGCAACGGCGACTCCCTCCGCTCCCGCTCCCGCGTCAACGGGGTGCTGGTCAACCGCCAACAGTTGGGGGAATTGCGGGGGTTATTGGTGGATATTACGGCTCAGGGGCAGACCGTCCAGTTCCAGGAGGCGGCGCTCCAGCGCCAATGGTTAGACCTCTACGGCGGCGCCGCTCTCTTGGCTCAACGGGAAAGGGTCGAAAAATTCTACGCCCAGGCCCAAAGTTTGGCCAAAACCCTGCAAGAGCGCCGGCAATCGGAGCAAGAACGGTTACAACGCTTAGATCTTCTAGAATTTCAGCGCCGAGAATTGACGGAGGCTCAACTGAGCGACCCCAATGAGTTAGAGCATTTATCCCAGGAGCAGGAGCGGCTGACCCATGTTTTGGATTTACAACAACTCAGTTATCGGGCTTACCAACTGCTTTACCAAAACGACCAGGACGGCGCCGCCATTACCGATCTGCTGGGGGAAGCGGAGGGGATTATTCAGGAAATGACCCAGTACGATAACCAGTTAGCGCCCCTGTTGGAGCTTCTGCAAACGGCGCTGACCCAGGTGGTGGAAGCGGGGCAACAGGTCCGGGCCTACGGCGACCAACTGGAGGCGGACCCCCAGCGTCTCGGGGAGGTGGAGGAGCGCCTAGGACGGCTCAAGCGCCTCTGCCGGAAGTATGGCCCCACCCTGGCGGACGCTTTGGCGCTTCAGGAAACTCTAGAGCGGGAACTGGGGGAACTGGAACAGGGGGAAAAAAGTTTAGAAGCGTTAGAAGAAGCGGTTAACCAAGCCCAAAAAGACTTAACCGAGGCCTGCGAGGGGTTAACCCGACTACGCCAAAGCGCCGCCAAGGCCCTAGAAGCGGCGCTGGTGACGGAACTGAAACCCCTAGCGCTGGACAAAGTGATTTTTGTTTGCCAGGTTCAACCCTGCCCCCCCGGCCCCAGCGGCGCCGACCAGGTGACCTTTTACTTCAGCCCTAACCCCGGCGAGCCGATTCAACCCCTAGCCACCACCGCCTCCGGCGGGGAAATGAGCCGCTTTTTACTGGCCTTTAAGGCCTGTTTTAACCGCGGTCGGGGCGAGAGTCAGACCCTAATTTTTGACGAAATCGACGCGGGGGTCTCCGGGAAAGTGGCCCAGGCCATCGCCGATAAACTCCATCGCCTCGCCCAGGGACGACAGGCGCTCTGCGTCACCCATCAGCCCCTAGTGGCGGCGCTGGCGGACGTTCATTTTCGGGTGGATAAAATTCTGATTGAAACGGACGGCGCTGAAACCGACCCGGAACCGCGCACTGTGATTCGGGTGGTTCCCCTCCAGAGCGACTACCAGCGCCAACAGGAACTAGCCCAACTGGCCGGGGGGCATTCCGCCCCGGCGGCGCTGGCCTTTGCCGAGTCGTTGTTGAAAAAAAGCCCCAAGGGGCGCTTGAAGAGCCAGTAATCGCGCTCCAGATCCCTCGCCAAAAGAGAAGGGAACCCCAGGAATATTGAAGTCTTTAGGATTCGGAAAACCGTATTTTACAGGCTTTGAGAGCCAATTTAAAATAGGTTAAGTCGAGTTTAGAACTTTCCTAGACCCTGTTCTCCGGCGCCGACTCCCGCTCCATTGGGGGACTCTCCCGGTTTCCGTTCAACGCTAATCCAGTCTTTTCATCAAGGTACAAGATCATGGGATTTTTTGATTCCGAAGTGGTTCAAGAAGAAGCCAAACGGCTCTTTGACGACTATCAATCTCTAGTTAAGTTGGGCGGGGATTACGGAAAATTCGACCGAGAAGGCAAAATTATTTTCATTGACCAAATGGAAGCTTTGATGGAGCGCTACAAGATTTTTATGAAGCGCTTTGAACTCTCGGAGGATTTCATGGCCAAAATGACCGTGGAACAACTGAAAACCCAACTGGGTCAATTTGGCATGACCCCCCAGCAAATGTTCGACCAAATGAACCAGACTTTAGAACGGATGAAGTCCGAGCTTGGTTAGGTTAGAGCCGAATCCTATGTCGTCTATCGCGGATTATTTAATTATCGGAGGCGGGATTGTCGGTCTGGCCACCGCCTTAGCCCTTAGCGAACGCTTCCCCGGCGCCGCCCTTCTCGTCCTTGAAAAAGAAGGGGAACTGGCTTTTCACCAAACCGGCCACAATAGCGGCGTGATCCACTCCGGCGTTTACTACAAACCCGGCAGTTTTAAAGCCCAATTCACCCGCGTCGGCAACCGCCGCCTAGTGGAATTTTGCCAAGCCCAGGACATTGCTCATGAAATCTGCGGCAAGGTTATTGTCGCCACCCGCGCCGAAGAATTAGGGCAACTGGAAGTCCTCTATCAAAGGGGTTTAGCCAACGGCGTGGCGGTGGAGCGCCTGACGGCGGAGCAAGTCAAAGAACGGGAACCCGAGGTCGGGTGTTTAGGGGGAATTTACGTGCCCACGGCGGGGATTGTGGACTATCGCCAGGTCTGCCGAAAATACGCGGAATTAGTCCGGGAACGGGGGGGAGAAATTCGACTGGGACAAAAAGTGGTCGAGATTGAAAAAAGCGCCGTCGGTTATCGAGTAATAACGGAAAAAGACCGTTTTGAAACCCGTTTTCTGATCAACTGCGCAGGCCTCCAGAGCGACCGTTTAGCGAAGCTGGCGGGTTCGGCGCCGCCGGCGAAAATCGTGCCTTTTCGGGGAGAATATTATGAACTCAAACCGGAAAAACGCCATTTAGTTAAAGGTCTAATTTACCCCGTTCCCAACCCCGATTTTCCTTTTTTAGGAGTTCACTTTACCCGCATGATTGACGGCTCCGTTCACGCCGGCCCCAACGCCGTTCTCAGTTTGAAACGAGAGGGCTACGGCAAATGGGACTTCGACTGGCGGGATTTTAGCGACGCCGCGACCTACCCCGGTTTTTGGAAACTGGCGGGCAAACATTGGGACGAGGGCTTAAAAGAAATTTGGCGCTCCCTTAGTAAAGCGGCCTTTGTTCGTAGTTTGCAACAATTGATTCCCGTCGTCAGCGCCGAAGATATTATCCCCACCCCCCCCGGTATTCGGGCCCAGGCGCTCCGTCCCGACGGCGCCCTAGTGGACGACTTTTTGATCCTGGACGGCCCCGCCTCTCTGCAAGTCTGTAACGCGCCCTCCCCCGCGGCCACGGCCTCTTTAGAAATTGGTCGGGTTATCGCCGAGAGAATTCCCTAAACCGGCGCCGAGGGGAACCCAATTTTTGACCAACGCGATTAACTCCTGGGGCAAAAAAGGGTAGGTCATCATACCGGCTATGCCCATCAGCTTCAGCTTAATTTTGCCAATCAATCCCCCATCTTTACAAAGGGCAATCAGGGGAACATTCGCTAAATCCGGCGCTTGCTGAAAGAGTTCGACAATAGAGCAACCGCCCACATCCATCATCTCGTCTTCAATCAGGACTAAACTGGGGCGTTTGGCGAGTAAAATCGCTAAAGCTTTAAAGACGTCGTCAATCACTAAAACTCGATAGCCCTCCGCCTCCAGGGTAAAGCGCGCCATCCTCTGCATCCCCGGCTTATTGTTCAACAGCGCCACTAAGGGGCGCCGGTCCGGTTGGCTGGCTTGAGCGTCGTAGGGCAACATCTGCAAGCTCCCGCTTTTAATCAAGGGTTTGAGCCAGAGCGCCAACTCTAGGGTGCTAATTTCGGTGCGGTAGGCGATTTCGTAAAGACAGAGTAAATTTTCCAAACTGGCGTTAAAGCACTGCGCCCAATAGGGATCTTTTTGCAGGCGCTCTTGAAAATAGACGTTTAATTTAGCCCGATCCTGGGCTAAGGGACGCTGGAAGGGAGAATGGATATAACGCTGGAGTTGTTGCCAATATTTAACTTTATTTTCCAACGAAGAAAAGGATAGTTCTAAGTCTAGATTGAGGAAAATATTTTTGAGATGAACCCGGTCTTCAAAGAAACAATCCGTCGATTCTAGGGCGAGAACCTGAACAAGAGCTTCCTGGGTGCATTGTTTGAGAATTAAGTGAGTCTGCTCCGTCGTAAAAATTTTCTTTTCCCATAGTTGATAAATATAGGCGTAGTCGTCTTCAATTTGCAGGGGCAGTTTGAGAGGCGTGTTGTCCAAATAGCGTCCCAGGAGGTACTGGAGGCGGGAATAATGGCCCCGACGACTATTGGCGAAGTGGACGCGGCCATTGCCGATATAGACTTGCCAGTGGACAAACTCGTCCCAGGGATTAACCGCCACCAAGCGCCCCGATTCTCGGTTGGCCACCAGTCGGGAGAGGACTTGATGGGGAGACTCCCGCCAGTGTTCCGCGGCGCCGATCCCCAAGGGGGTAGCTAGGGTATCCTGAGAGGGCGCTAGTTGTCCTGGGTCGGTCATAATCTAGGGAAATTTTTGAATGCGGGCGAATTAAGCTGAGGGGGAGTCCCGTGCCTAAGCCTGCTCCCAAGGCGGGAATAGCGAGAACAAAAATAGAGCTTAATTGAGTATATCCTAGCTTTTCTGATCCGTTTCGCTGGATTTGAACCGATTACCCATTCCCCGCCGCCCTCGCCTAGGAATAATCTCCCTCTAAGCCTGAGCTAGGCGCGTCAACACCCGCGCCATCTCCCGATTAATTTCTTCGTACTGGGACGGCGCCGCGCCGAGGAGTTCCGCCGCGGTTTGCACGTAGCGCCCCTCCGTTAGCTCGGCGCCGCACTCCCTGACTAGGGCTTGAACCCCCGCGGGAGTCGTTTCCAGATGGAATTGCAACCCCAGAACTCGGGGCCCCAGTTGAAAAGCTTGATTGGGGCAAACGGCGCTGTGGCCTAATCGTCGCGCCTGGGGCGGTAGGTCAAAGGTTTCGCCGTGCCAGTGAAAAACCGTGAGGTTTTCAGGAAACTTAAACATCTCCCCATTGATATCTGATATCTGGTCTCTGATATCTGAAAAGATGGGGAACCAGCCAATTTCCCGCTCCGGCGCCGGATAGACCTGGGCCCCGAGGGCGTTGGCCAACAGTTGAGAGCCGAGGCAGATTCCCAAAATCCGTTTTTCCGCTTCCATCGCCTGGCGAAGGAAGGCTTTTTCCGCCGCTAACCAGGGGTATTGGGCTTCGTCGTTGACGCTCATGGGGCCCCCGAGGACAATAATCCAATCCGCGTCCGCCGGCGCCGGCAGGGGATCGTTCTGGAAAAAACGGGTGTGGGCGACGGTAAAACCCTCTCGGTTAAACCAAGCCGCCATATTGCCGAGACCTTCAAAGGGGACGTGTTGGAGAACCTGAACGCGCATAGGCTAGACCGATTTTAAGAGAGAGCGCTCGTTGAAAACCCGAATCAGGGTGCCTTTGGGGGAGAGGCTCGCCGCCGTCAAGCTCAGTTGGTTGCCTTTAATAAACCCAATGTTCATGCCCTGAACTAAATTGAGAAAATCCTTGACCGGCGCTAACTCGCATTGGCTTTTGTCCGCCGCCGCGGTGGCGTATTGGGTGGGGATCATCATCCGGGGATTGAGAAACGTTAGGGCTTGCTTCGCTTCCTCCGGGCCGTAATTTTTGGGGCCGCCCCCCACGGGAATCAGGGCCAGGTCGGGACTGCCCAGGAGAATTTTTTGCTCTTCCGTAATCGGCGCCGCCGCTCCCCCCAGGTGAACAATCCGCAGACCGCCCTGGTTCCAGCGCCAAATTAAATTTTGCCCAAAGCGCCGCCCCCCCATCCGGTCGTGGGGGCCGCTGACGCCTTGAAAGTTGAGTCCCCGGATATCGTAGGCGCCCGGCTCAAAGAGAATCTTGGGATTCCCCGGCAGATTTTCGGCGGCGCCTTCGTCCCAGAGTTGGGAACTGATAATCACCACGTCCGCCTGAACTTTCGGGAGGCGGTAGCCCGCGGTGCAACCAATGGCCCGGAAAGGATTGGCCAGCACCCGCGCGCCGTTGCCGGTGAATAAGAAGGCGCTGTGCCCCAACCACTCGACGCTCAGACCGGCGCCAGTCGCCTTAGCGTGAACGGGCGACCGGAGTCCCTGGGCGGCGGCGCTGGCCAGTAGTCCAACTCCAGCGTGGCGAAGCATCTGTCGGCGTTTCATCGTAAGGAACCGGGGATAAACTCGTTTTAGTCTTTCCAATTCTAGGGGATGGACGGATAATTCCGGGACAAAAAAAGGGCCTAGGGGCCCGGTTAGATGTCAGATATCAGTTATTCAGATATCAGTTATAGCGCTTACAGAGCGGATTAGGCGTCGGTTTCCACCCGGGCGTAGAAAACGCCGCGGATTTTCACGTCCACCGGCTCCTTAGCGCCGAGGTCGGTGTCCGAGGGTTGGACGCTCTCGAAAATACCGCCGATTTCGCCGGTTTCCCCGTCCACCTGGGTGACTTGTAGGGAAAGCTCGCCTTTGCCGATGGGGGTTTGCTTAACGTTGGTTTTCTTAAACGCGTCCGCCACGGCGGGGAGCGCCACGGCGTTGTCGTAGCCGGTATAGACGCCCCGAGCTTTGGGATCGAGGAAACCGGCGCCGCGGTAGGAGGGCACTTTATAGGCGCCGACGAAGTCCGTGGAACTGTTGATGGAGGTAAAGCCCGGCTCGGTTTTACCGACGAAGCTCTTGATCGTGAAGAAGAAGGGCACCTCTTCGCCGCCGGGCAGTTGCACGGTCACCGGTTGGAAATCAATGCCGTCTTGCTCTTTGAAGGTCAAGGCGCCGTCCTGGGAAACGGAAATTTGGCCGCGGATCTGCTCCAGACTGGTGGTGTAGCGAGTCAGAAGTTTCCCTTCCACAAATTCGGCTTCCTGGCGCTTGTTGAGGGGTTCTTCCTTAACGAAAAACTGCCGGGGTTCCATGCAGAAGTCCGTGACGGTGTAAGCGGCGCCGGGTTCGACGGCGATAGTCCCTCTAGTGAAAGAAGAAATTTCAGGACAAGAGTTTGCTAAACCGGTATTTAAAATATCATCATAGGTGAGTTGGCTTTTATCCACGGCCCAAGCGGCTCCGCCCCCAAAAAGGGTCAGAAAGCCAAGGCAGAGCGACAGAAAGACAACGGCGGGCAAACGAAACCTCATGGTTAACCTTCCTTAGTCAATCTCAAAAATAATTCAGTTAAGTCTTGATTCTGGTCGGGATCTACTCTATCAAACTTTCGTAACCTTCTGGCGTCAGTCCCCCTAGAATTTCTGGGGTTCCGGGGATGGTTTATAGTGTCTGTGGGTTTGAGCGCCGTTTAGACTGCGAGGAGATGGATTATGGATCCCCAGGTTTGCGACCTAACGGTTTTAGAGAAGATGGCGGTAGAGGTGGAGGCCTTGGCTTCGGCCCATCGCGACGATAGCCAACGTCTACTGATTATCCTCAGAACCCTAGAGCGTCTGCATCGCCATATCCGCTTGGAATGGTTTGAGCCGTCCTTGCCTAACACCCGCCACGACCTGTATAGACTTCTACGGGACATCGAAGAGGAAGGGGGCTGGCCCTACATTGAGCGGGGCAAGCTCCAGCAGTTGCTCCAAGGTCTAGAGACAACGACGGAAAACGAGACTTAGAACTGGGGCGCTAGGATTCGAACCTAGGAATGGCGGGACCAAAACCCGCTGCCTTACCGCTTGGCTACGCCCCAACGACGCACCTTGGCTATCTTAGCAGAGGAACCGGGAACTTTGTCAAGGGCGCCGGCGGAGAATTTTTCCCGCCCATTGTCCGAATGTGGGTTCTGTCTCCCTAAGGCCGTTTCCCCCCTTTCCAAGCCGAGGTGTACACAGATCTTGGCTAAAGACCTGTTTTGGAGTTTGATCCCCCTAAATCCCCCTTTACAAGGGGGACTTTGAAGCCGGTTCCCCCCTTTTCAAGGGGGGTTAGGGGGGATTCTGCACGGTCGCCTTACAGAGGAGAGCTAGGGAGAGTTGAGGGTTTCTCTAACGGTTTTCTGCCCGCGGAACCGAGAATTAGCTCGATTGAGACCGAATTTTGGGCAAACTACGCTAGCTTAGCGTTAGGATGACGATCCCTTTGCCCGCCGGGCCTTTGCTTTAGGGCTGACCGGCTCTCCGGCAAAGTCGAAAAAAGGAGAGAACCCTCGCCGGAATTCTCCGTCATCCCTATTTGTAAGACTCGCTCTTCGGCGGAGGTCTTGAGTCCATACCCTAATCCGGCGCAAAAAAAGCTTAAAAAAGTATTAAGATTTTAGACAAGGATTTCTTTGTCAGGAGGGATTGTGTTTACACGACTGGCCCAGCAACATCGAGACTTCGTGCAGGATCTGGTGATGAACCTCCAGGCCCTAGCCACGGTGCTCGAAAATCGGGGGTGTCTGGCGTCTTGCTATACCTGTGGAACGGAAATGAACAGCGCCTCTTTCATGGTTAGCCTAGGGGACAACCATTTAATCCGCTTTTTGGTCTCCGACTACGGCATCACCTGGACGGAAATGCGGGACGACCGGGAATTGATGAAACTGGAAGGCGCCGAAGCCATCCATCAACTGGAAGAGTTGGCCGACCGGGTTAAATACCCCGCCCCAACGCCCCTGCCTCAACTTGCCTCCGTTCGTTAAACGCGGCCGTTCCGCGGCCGTTCCCGTTTACTCGATTCTCAACGTCGGCCGCCGGGGCGCGGGCAAGACGGTTTTTTTAACCGCTTCTTATTTGGAATATCGCCAATATCGCCAAGAACGGCGCTGGTTGTGGCTAGAGTGCGCCGATCCCCAGGCCCGCCAAAACATCGACGACCTTGTGCTCTACGTGGCTCGCTCCGGGGAGTATCCCCCCGCCACCCTCAAGGCGACCCGTTTTGATCTCCTCCTGCAACAGCGCCGCCAACAGGGCGTTGAGACCGTGGCCCAAATTCGTTGGTGGGACGCGCCGGGGGAAATCTGCGATCCCCGGCGCCCGGAATTTCTGGAATTGCTCCGTCAGACCCAGGGCTGTTGTCTGTTTTTAGAGGCGCCGCTTTTGGTTCGGCAAGCCGATAATCCCCACTATTTAGGCAAACTGTTAGAGCCGTTGGCCAATCTGGGGGAGGAGATCGAAAGGGCTAATCTCGCTCTGCCGGTGGCGTTAATCTTGACCCAATGCGACCTCCTGCCGCCCCAACCCCTCGTCTGGCAAAGACTACAACGGGCGCTCTCGCCCCTGCGCCAACAGTTAACCGACTCCCGCTTTCCCCATCAGGTCTTTTACTCGGAAGCGCCGATCCTCGAACAGGACGGGATTCCCCGCCTCTGCCTGAATCGGGCCGGCGCTCCCCTCTACTGGCTCATGGAACAGATGGGACTCTCGCCGGAGGAACGGCTACACCCTCCGCCGGAGCCAGCGCCGGATTCCCTAACGGCCCGCTCCCAGAGGGGGTTGTTACTGCCCTTGTTAATCGCCCTCGGCGCCGCGGGACTCGGTCTCTACGGATTAAGCCAGCAGTCCGCCCCCCCGCCCCAGGACGTCCAGGAGTCTTCCCCATGACCTTAGATTTCAATCTCTTAAACCAAGCCATCGGCGAAAAGTGGGTGACCGTCCAAAAACACCCCGCCGCCGACCTGTTTATCTATAACTACGCGCCGGTGGTGCAATATCAAAAGCTCTGGAACGAGGTCACCCGTCTGACGCGGGGGCTAATCCTGGATGGGCAAGGACGGGTGGCGGCCCGGCCCTTCCCCAAGTTTTTCAACCTGGAGGAGCATCAACCCGAGGAGATTCCGACAGAACCCTTCGAGGTCTTTGAAAAGGCCGACGGCAGTTTGGGGATTCTCTACTGGCTGGGGGATCAACCCGCCATCGCCACTCGGGGCAGTTTCGCCAGCGAGCAGGCCTTACACGCCACGGATCTGCTCCGGCGCCGTTACGCCGCTTGTTTTTCCCGACTGGAGCGGGGCGTCACCTATCTGTTTGAGATTATTTACCCCGCCAATCGCATTGTGGTGGACTACGGGGCCCAAGACGATCTGCTCCTGCTGGCGGTTTTGGACAACCAAACCGGGCGGGATTTGCCTCTGCCCCAGGATTTGCCCTTTCCCCAGATCCGGCGCTACGACGGCGTCCGGGATCTAGCCCAACTGCGAGACCTGGAGCGGGACAACCAAGAAGGTTTCGTCATTCGCTTCCAAAGCGGTTTTCGGGTCAAGGTCAAGTTCGCCGAGTATGTCCGCCTCCATCGCCTCTTAACCCAGACCTCCAGTACTTTAATCTGGGAACATCTGGCTAATCGGCGCCCCCTAGAAGAATTACTGGAAAAAGTGCCGGACGAGTTCTATGGCTGGGTCAAACAGACCCAGGCGGAGCTAGAGCGCCAGTATGAGGAAATTTTAGGGGAAGCCCAGGCCAGTTTTAAGACCTTCCCCAGTCGCAAGGACTGCGCCGCCTATTATTTCACCCAAAAATATCCCCATATCCTCTTCCGTCTGCTGGACGGCAAAGATCCGGGGGATCTGATTTGGAAATTGATTAAACCGCCCTACAGTCGCCCCTTTAAAACAGAGGACATTTAGAGAATGTTTAATTTTAAGCGTCGATCCGCCCCCTAAATCCCCCAACTTTGGGGGACTTTGACGACCGTTCCCCCCAGAATTGGGGGACTTTCCAAATATCTTCATTAGCGCAACGATGTTAACCGTCACCCTCTGCAAAGGTCTCCCCGGCTCTGGCAAAAGCACCTGGGCCCGCAAAATGCTGGACGACCACCCCGGCAAATATAAGCGCATTAACAAAGACGACCTGCGGGCCATGTTGGATAACAGCCGCCACAGCAAAGCCAACGAAAAGTTTGTCGTGGCAGTGCGGAACCAACTGATCCTAATGGCGCTGGCGGAGGGGAAACACGTCATTGTGGACGACACCAACCTCCACCCCAAACACGAAAAGACCATTCGAGAGCTGGTTCAAGGACAGGCGACGGTGCTGATTCAGGATTTTACCGACGTGCCCCTAGAAACCTGTATCCAACGGGATCTCCAGCGCCTGGCCTCCGTGGGGGAGCGGGTGATTCGCCAGATGCACCGGGAATTTCTAGCGCCGGCGCCGGCGGTTTACGCGCCCCAACCCGGACTGCCCGCGGCTATTATTTGCGACCTAGACGGCACCCTTTGTTTGCTCAAGGGCCGCAACCCCTACGACGCCTCCCACTGCGACGAGGACGACCTCAATCCGGTCGTGGCCGCCCTCCTGGTCGGGCGCCGGGTTCTCCTGGTTTCCGGTCGGGAAGAAAAATACCGGGAACCCACCCTCCGGTTTTTGGCTAAACACCAGATTCACTATGAACACCTCTGGATGCGAGCCACGGGGGATCCGCGCAAAGACGCGGTCATTAAAGGAGAAATCTTCGAGCGCCGGATTCGGAATAAGTACAACATCGAGTTTGTCCTCGACGACCGCAATCAAGTGGTGGAACTCTGGCGCAGTTTGGGGCTGGTCTGTTTGCAGGTGGCGGAGGGGGATTTTTAGCCCCGGCGCCGCGGCTTTTAGAATAGAGATCCATCGGGGGCCGCCCCCTCTTCCTTAACGCCCATGACCCTTTATCTCGACTACAGCGCCACGACTCCCCCCCGCCCGGAGGTGATCGACCGAGTCCAGAGCCTTTTAACCGCAAGCTGGGGCAATCCCGCCAGTTTGCACGGCTGGGGGCGCCGGGCGGCGTTAGTTTTAGAGGAAGCTCGGTTACAGACGGCGGCGCTCCTCAACGCGGCGGATCCAGACTCGATTATTTTTACCTCCGGCGGCACGGAAGCGAACCAATTGGCGCTCTTTGGGGTTACTCGGCGCTACGACTCGCCCCGGCATTTAATTATTTCCTCGGTGGAGCATTCCGCCGTCAGCGAACCGGCTCAATTTTTAGCCCGGCGGGGTTGGGAGGTCACCCGATTGCCGGTGGATTCCCGAGGACGGGCGGCGCCCTCCGATCTGGAAGCGGCGCTCCGGCCCGACACGGTTTTAGTCTCCATCATCTATGGGCAAAGCGAAGTGGGGACGCTCCAACCCATCGCCGAACTGGGCGCCCTGGCCCGTCGCCGGGGCGTTCTCTTTCACACCGACGCGGTGCAGGTGGCGGGCCGCTTACCTATCGACGTCCAAAGCTTACCGGTGGATCTCCTTTCCCTCTCCGGCCATAAATTCTACGGACTTCAGGGCGCCGGCGCTCTCTACGTTCGGCCGGGGGTGGAGTTGAGTCCTTTACTCTGGGGAGGCGGTCAAGAGCGCCGACTCCGTTCCGGCACCCCGGCCCTGCCGGCCATCGCCGGGTTGGGTCTGGCGGCGGAGTTGGCCCGGCGGGAATTGCCCGAAGAGGGAGAACGACTCAGAGCCTTACAAACCTTTTTTTACTCGGCGCTGGCGCCTTATCCCGACCTCAAACCCACGGGAGACCGAGTTGAGCGACTGCCCCACCATACGAGTTTTCTCCTGCCTCCGCCCCTGACGGGTCAAACCCTGGTGCGAGACTTGGACGCGGCGGGTATTGGCGCCAGCGCCGGCGCCGCCTGTAGTAGCGGAACCTTAACCCCCAGCCCTGTCCTTTTAGCGATGGGCTATTTCCCTGTCGAGGCCCTGGGCGGAATCCGGCTGACCTTCGGGCGCTCCACCACAGAGACGGAATTAGCTTGGGCGGCGGAGGTTTTGCGCAAAATCCTAGAGCGGCGTCGCTTAGCGCCGGAGAAGGCGGAGGAAAATTAACAGACTTCCTTCCGAATCAGGGGTCAACCGGGCCCCATGAGCAAACGCGACGCCTATGTTAAGATGGTGAACGACTCGGACTCATGCGATGACAACGCCCAAACCTTGTCAGGGCCGGAAGGCAGCAGCAATACGGGATGCTTGTGATAGGCGTGAACTCCGGGTCTTCGTTTTTGTGAACGCCCGGCGGGGACGGTTGGCCCCAAGGGAGAGAATTATGACCCATGAGCGCCGCTAGCCTGATTTCTCCGCCCCTGACCCTCGCCGAAATCCCCCAGCCTCAGATCCTCTCCCTCGGCGTCCTGGCCTCGGGAAGCGGCAGTAACCTCGAAGCCATCGCCCAATCGATTCGGGGCGGGGCGCTGAAGGCTCGAATCCAAGTTTTGATTTATAACCAACCCGGCGCCGGGGTTAAAGACCGGGCGGAGCGTCTAGGGATTCCCGCGGTTCTGCTCAACCACCGGGACTATGCGTCCCGAGCCGACCTAGACCGAGCCATTGTGGAGACGTTGAAACAGGCCGGCGCCGATTGGGTGATTATGGCTGGCTGGATGCGGATTGTGACGCCAGTTTTGTTGGACGCCTTCCCCCGTCGGGTCTTAAATATTCATCCCAGTTTGCTCCCCAGTTTCCGGGGCGTCGGCGCTGTGGAGCAAGCCCTGAGCGCCGGGGTGAAGGTGACGGGTTGCACGGTGCATTACGCGGTCCCGGATGTGGATAGCGGCCCGATTTTAGCGCAGGCGGCGGTTCCCATCCTCCCCGGAGATACCCCGGAAAGCCTCCACGCTCGCGTTCAAGTTCAAGAACATCAAATTTTTCCCCTCGGTATCGCTTTGGCCGCCCAACGGGAACGGGATATTTAATAAGGGGCTAGGATGGGGGGAAGCTATTTACCCCAGGAGAACTCATGAAATTTTGGCTCGCCTTTTTGCAAAGCTTGCCCTCCCTTTCCCCAGAATCTTGGGAGGAAGAGCCGGCGCTGGTTCCTCAAGAAAGGGCTTGGGTCGCCCAGGCGTTGCCCCTAGCGGGGGGGATGAGCGGCTTGTTGCTTTTTCCCCTGATCTTAGTGGCGCTGGTGGTCTTGGTCTTAATCACTATTTTTATCTACACCCGGTTTTATGTCATCGCCCCCAATAACGAAGCCATTGTCCGCACCGGGGGAGTGTTTAAAAAAGAGCAGTTGGTGATTCTCCACGGCGGTTGTATCGTTATTCCCGGTTTCCATGAAGTCACTCGGGTTTCTTTGCGGGAAATTTCCATCGATGTGGTGCGGGCGGGAAATTTAGCGGTGCGCACTCAGGATTATATGCGGGCCAATATGCGGGTGACTTTTTATGTCTGTATTAATCCCGACCGCAACGATATTTTAACGGCGGCGGCGCGGCTCTCAAAAAAGGGGCAAATTACCGAGGAAAATATTAAGGACGCTCTAGAAAAACGGGCGGACGACGCTATCCGGGCCGCGGCGAAACGGAAGAAGTTAGCCGAAGTGGATTCCGATAAATTGGGCTTTGCCGACGAGGTGTTGAATTTAATTCAGGCGGATCTGAAAAAGGTGGGTTTAACCTTGAATAATATCGCTATTTCCGAAATTGAAGAAAGCGACACCTACGATGAAAATAACTTTTTCGACGCCCAAGGAGTCAGGTTACGGACGGAGACCATTCAGCATTCCATCCAACAAAAACGAGAAGTGGAACTGACCACGAAAGTGGCTATTGAGCAACGGGAATTAGCCGCGGAAAAGCAAAGTTTAGAAATCGCCAAACAAAAGCAAGACGCCAATATTACCCAGCAAAAAGATATTGAACTGCTGACCATGCTCCGTCGCAAGGAAATCGAATCTCAAAAAGCCCAGCAGGAGCGGGAAATTCAGGAGTCGAAGGATCAGGAGTTGGCGAAAATCGAGCGCAATAAAATCCTCCAGGAGCGGGCGGTGGAAGAGGAGCGCATCCAAAAGCAACTGGCGGTGCAAAATAGCCAAATCGCCGCCGATATCGCCCTAGAGGAGCGCAATAAAGAGTTAAAAGTGGCCCAAACCCTCCAGAAGAAAGAAGCGGAAGTGGCGGAAATCCAGCGCCAAAAAATCATCGAAGCCTCTCGCCTGCAAGCCCAGGCGGAAATCGCCCTAGCGGAGCAAAACACCCAGGTGACCCAACAAACCGCGGCCATCGCCATCGCCGAAAAGCAAAAGGAGCGCCTGCAAGCGGAAGCCCTCAGGGCCAAGGCGGAAGCGGGTGTGATGACGGCCCAGGCGGTGGAGGAGGCGGAACGGGCCCAGCAATTAACCCTGATCGCCGCCCAACAGGACGCGGACCAGCGCCGGATCGGAGAGCAAAACGTAGTGGAAATCGAGGTCTTCCGGCGCCGGCGCCAAGCGGAGATCGCCCGGCAGGCCGCGGAACTGGAGGCGGAGTCCATTCGCACCCTGGCGGACGCCAACCAACACAAGGCCCTGGCGGAGGCCCGGGGACAACAGGCCTTGATCGAAGCCCAAAATAGCCTCAGCGACGCCAATCGAACGGCGGAGTTGGTCAGAACCCTCTGGCCGGAGTTGACGCCCTACCTGCCGGCGCTGATCCAAGCCCTGGCGCCGCAACCGGGGGTGTTAGGGGAATCCCGTATTTATTCTTTCCCAGGCTTGGGGGGTCGGGAGAACGGCGCCGATATCAATAAACTCCTCCTCTCCACCAGCGGGCTAACCCTAATTAACGGACTCTTAAACGAAGGGCAATTGGGCGCGGCGCTGGGACGGTTGAAATCTCTCTTGCAAAATCCGGCGCCGGAGAACCTAGGGGATAAAGGGGAGCAGGGGCCGCAGGAATTGCCGCAGACGGAGCAGGAAAATCAACGTCCGAATCCGGGGGCTGAGGCGGGGGGGAATTTCGGCCTCTAGCGCCAGCGCCTCTTCTAGCTCTAGATATTCCGTCGCGGTTAAGGGTTGCCCGTCAAGGGGAGAGCGGGCTTCGGTAATGATTTCTCCCCGCAGGACTTCTTCCGGCAAATCCTCCGGCGCCGGTTGTCCCAAGGCGGGCGCGAGGGTCAACATCCAGACGGCGCCCAGCGCCAGGGGGGTTAACCGCCGCGGAAAAGGCGACCTGGAGACTGAAGGGGGCATTACCATAGAAGGACTATCTCTCACGGGCAAGGGCGGGCAGTATGCTTCAAGGACGTTGGCAATTGGGGAATATTCTCGGCATCCCATTTTATTTGGATCGCTCCTGGTTCGCGATCGCGGCGCTGTTAACTTGGAGCAACGGCGCTCTCCTGAATCAGCTTTTTTTTCGTCAGGGTTCCCCCTGGTTGGGGTTTATTCTCGGCTTTGTCCTAGCCTTACTGCTCTTCGCCTCGGTGCTCCTCCACGAGTTGGGCCACAGTCTAGTGGCCCGCTATCAGGGCATTCGCGTTAATTCCATCACCCTTTTTCTTTTTGGGGGCGTGGCGGCCATCGAGCGGGAGCCGGCGACGCCGGAGGGGGCCCTGGCGGTTGCGCTAGCGGGGCCGGCGGTGAGTTTGGCGCTCTGGTTCCTCTGCCAATCGGGAGCCTGGCTTCCCGGCGCCGGGGTGGGGCGGTTCATGTTAGCGGACGTGGGGCGGCTGAATTTGTTCTTGGCGCTGTTTAATCTCCTGCCGGGTCTGCCCCTGGACGGGGGTCAGGCGCTCAAGGCTATTGTTTGGAAACTGAAGGGCGGAACCCAGAATGGGCAACAGGCCCGTCTCGCCGCCACCCGCTGGGCCGCCCGGAGCGGTCAATTTTTTGGCGCTCTGGGGATCGGCGCCGGTTTATTGCTGGTCTTTTTGGCGGGGGAAGGAAGCGGTCTCTGGTTGAGTTTGATTGGCTGGTTTGTCTGGCGCAACGCCCAACGCTACGACCAGCTCAGCGCCCTGCAACTGATTTTGCAAACCCTGACCGCGGGGGACGCGGTAACCCGGCAGTTCCGAGTGGTCTCCGCCGGGTTGACCTTGGCGGAGTTCGCCCAGACCTATCTCCTCGACAGCGCTGAGAATTGGTTTACCCCCTACTACTGCGCTAGCGACGGCCGCTATCGGGGCTTAATCCCGGTTTATTTACTGCGGGACATTGAGCGGAGCGATTGGAACTGGATGACCCTGGGGGATATCGCCCTACCTTTGGCGGAAATTCCTAGCGTAACGGCAAAAAGCCCCCTGACAGAAGCCATCGCTCTCTTGGAAAGTCCGACAGCCCAAAAATTTCGTTTCCTGACGGTGCTCGATCCCGCCGGCGCCGTGGCGGGGGTGATTGACCGGGGAGACGTCCTCAAGGCGCTGGCCCAACGAGCCAATTTAGCCCTACCGGAGGGGGAAATTCGGCGCTTGAAAGAGGGCGGTCTTTACCCAGAGGGTTTACCCTTAGTCCAGTGGGCCCAGACGGCGCTGGGAGAGACGAAGAAGGAAGAGAGAAACCTAGCCCCCAATCCGTCCCCTTAGCGCCGAGACCGGGCGTCTGTCATTCAACTCATTTTTAGCCGAGATGGGGAAAGACGAATCGCGGCTTCTTATCCCTAAAGTTCCCTTTCTGCGAGGGCCTTGAGCGCGGCGACGACGACAAAAGAGGGAACTTCCCCTTTTCGTTGTGTGACATAATAGGTGTGCCCAACTGTGACCGCGACCTGGTGGAGGAGAAGACCGTGGACGAACTTCGGTCGGCGCTGGAATTAGCGACGGAGGACGAACTCAGACAGTTTACCCATATCCTCTTCGCCCGTAAATTTAACCCCCTCGATTATTTGCAGACCCCCCGTCCCCTGGAGGTTCAGAGTCGGGAGCTTTCCAGTTGGCTCGACGCCCTAGAGCGCCGCTTTCGCTATCTGGCCGCCGACGGCTTCACCGTCCTGCGGGGCAAGACTCAATCCTTTAGCTATCGCCAAACGCTGATTCAGGTCTGCCATTACCTGAAGGTGCCCTACGCTGAAAAAATGAGCGCCACCGACATCGAAGCGGAAATTTTTCTCCATCTGGTGAACCAGGCTTGGCAAAAATTGCCCCGGGCCGAACAGAACAAACTGGTGATCAAAATCCAACAGTCCCTTCTGCGCTCGCCTCTACCGGAACCTCTGCCCCTCCAACTGCAACATAACCCCGTCGCCCTCTTTCTTAAGGGCGGCGCCGCTGTGGCCGTTAATTCGGCGCTGAAACCCCTGCTTTTGCGGCGCGTTTTACAGGAACTCACTCTCCACATCGCCCAGTACCAGGCGGCCCGCTCCGCTCTGCTCCGGGGGGGGGCGGCCGCGGCGGCCCAACTGCACAATCAACTGGCGCTTCAGAGCGCTAAACAGGGGGTGGCGTTAAGCGCGGCTCGTTACGGCGCCGCTCGGGCTTTACTGACTTGGGTCGGCCCGGCGCTGTGGGGGTGGTTTTTGGCGGATTTGGGCTGGCGGGCCGTGGCCACCAACTATGGTCGCATTATTCCTGTCATCTTTACCCTGGCCCAAATTCGTCTAACGCGGGAAGCCTGTTGGCAATTGGCCTAGAGGTTGCTTTAACCTACGTTGCGCGGGTTTATGGAACCCGGATTCGTCATTAGGGGCGCCGCCTAGGCAAGCGCCGTTTGTAATTGCCGTTTCGCCTCCGCCAGCGCCGCCGGTAATTGGGCGGGGTCCCGACCCCCGGCTTGGGCTAAATTGGGACGCCCGCCGCCGCCGCCGCCGCAGAGTTTGGCGATGGGGCCAAGGAACTTACCGGCTTGGAGGTTGTAGGTTTTAATCAGACCGGGACTGAAGGCCGCCACCAGACTCACCTTATCCGCCTCCGCTGTCGCCCCCAGAACCACGGCGCCTTCCCCTAATTTCTGCTGGAGACGCTCGGCGGCGCTCTTGAGGGCTTCGGCGTCCACTTCCCCCAGATCCGCCACTAGGAGGGCGAAGCCGTTAATCCGTTCCGCCTGGCTTAAAAGCGCCTCGGATTTGGCCAGCGCCAGCGCCTGTTGGACGGCTTCTAGGTCTTTTTGGGTCTGTTTCAACTCCAGTTGGATTTGTTGAACCCGGTCGGGAATCTCCTCCGGCTTCACCTTCAGACGGTCGCTCAGCTCCCGCACCACCCGCTCCCGCTGGTTGAGATAGCCCAGCACCGCCGGCCCCGCCACGGCTTCGATACGGCGAATCCCCGCCGCGATTCCCGTTTCCGTCAGGATTTTAAACAACCCGATTTCGGCGGTGTTGGCCACGTGGGTGCCGCCGCAGAGTTCCATGGAGACCCCCGGCACGTCCACCACCCGCACCTCAGCGCCGTATTTTTCGCCGAACATGGCCACGGCGCCCCGTTGTTTGGCTTCCGCTAAGGGCAGAATTTCCACCTGGGCCGGGTGAGCTTCGGCGATCCAGGTGTTGATCAGCTCTTCAATTTGTTCTAACTCCGCCGGGGTCAAGGCGCGGGGACAATTAAAATCAAAGCGCAGACGGTTAAAGTCCACCAAGGAACCCGCCTGGGAAATGTCCTCGCCGACGATTTTTTTCAGCGCCGCTTGCAGGAGATGGGTGGCGGTATGGTTGGCCTGGGCCCGGCGCCGGCAGGCCCGGTCGATGGCGGCGCTGACGGTTTGCCCCCTTTGCAGAAGTCCCCGCTCTACCCGCCCGAAGTGGATAAAAATGCCGGACTCTTTTTTGACGTCCTCAATGCGAACTAAAAGATTAGCTCCGCTGAGGTAGCCCCGGTCGCCGATCTGACCCCCGGACTCGGCGTAGAAGGGGGTTTGGTCGAGAATAATCTGGGCGACATCCCCGGCCTCGGCCTGTTCCCGCAGTTCCCCGTCGATTAAAACCCCTTGAACCGTGGCGACAGTTTGCAAGTGGTCGTAGCCGAGAAACGCCGTGGGGTGAACGTCCTGGGCTAGGTTGTCTAAACTCTCCTGCACCGTTAAATCTAGCGTCCGATGGGCGGCCTTAGACCGGGCCTGTTGCGCCGCCATTTCTTTCTCAAAGGCTTCCCGGTCCACTGTTAACCCCGCCTCCTCCGCGATTTCCTCCGTCAGTTCCAGGGGAAAACCGTAGGTGTCGTAGAGGGTGAAGGCGTCGGCGCCGGCAATTTGTCCTTGAGCCTGGGCGATAATCTCCGCCAAGAGTTTTTCTCCCCGTTCTAGGGTTTTGAGGAAGGCCGCCTCTTCCCGGGCCAATTCCTGAAGAATGGCCTCCCGGCGCTCGACCAGGTTGGGGTAAACGTCTTGTCCCAGTTGGATCACCGTCTCCGCCACTTGGGGGGTAAATTCGCCGCTCATCCCTAATAAACGCCCGTGGCGAACCACCCGGCGGATCAAGCGCCGCAAAATGTAACCCCGGCCCAAATTGGAGGCGCTGACGCCGTCGGCGATGAGATGAACTACGGCCCGGATGTGGTCGCCGATGACCTTCAGGGAGGTTTTTTCCGTTTCCGAAGCGGCGCTGTAGTCGATCTGGAGAATTTGGGCCGCGGCTTGAATAATAGGGAAAATTAAATCCGTTTCGTAATTGTTGGGAACCTTTTGTAAAATCTGGGCCATGCGCTCTAGCCCCATGCCCGTGTCGATATTTTGCTTCTCCAGGGGCGTTAGATTACCCTGGGCGTCCCGGTTGTACTGCATGAATACCAGGTTATAAAACTCGATAAACCGGCTATCGTCTTCTAAATCAATGGTTTCATCCCCCAACTCCGGCTGAAAATCATAGTACAACTCCGAGCAGGGGCCGCAGGGCCCCGTGGGGCCGGAGACCCAGAAGTTATCGTCGGCGCCCATTTTCTGAATCCGGTGGGCGGGAATGCCCACCTCGTCCCGCCAGAGGGCGAAGGCCTCGTCGTCTTCCTCAAAGACGCTGACCACTAACCGCTCTGGGGGCAGTTTAAAGACTTCCGTGGACAATTCCCAAGCCCAAAGGATAGCCTGGCGTTTAAAATAATCCCCAAAACTAAAGTTCCCCAGCATCTCAAAGAACGTATGGTGCCGGGCCGTGCGCCCCACATTCTCAATATCGTTGGTGCGAATACACTTTTGCGACGTGGTGGCCCGGGGGAAGTCCGGGGTTCTCTGTCCCAAAAAAATGGGCTTAAAGGGCAACATCCCGGCGATAGTCAGCAAAACCGTGGGGTCTTCCGGCACTAAGGAGGCGCTGGGCAAAATTTGATGTTGGCGCCGGGCGTAAAAGTCGAGGAAGGTTTGGCGGATCTGAGCGCCGCTGAGGGCGGGAGTCTGGGACATGGGAGAAGGCGGGAAGACCGGGATGGCTTTAGGTTTTTTATCTTAACAGGCCCGCCGGGGCCCTTCGGAAATCGAGGTTAGGAAGATTTTTTGCGGGGGCGGGAGGGTTTTTTCCCCTCTCCAAAACCTTGGCCTCTCGTCTTGGCGGAGGTCGGCGGCGTTAGATCCACAAAGCGTAGATTTTGCTCCCGGATTTGGGCGGCCTCGTCGTCGTAAAGAAAGGGCAAATAGGCGTAGCGGCGCCCGGCGGTGACGGGGGTGGCTTCATGGAGCAGGGAGCAGGAGAAGACCACGGCGCCGCCCAGGGGCGCGCTGTAGGTTTGGCGGCCAAATTCGGGAAAACGGAGACACCCCCCTTCGTACTCGCCGGTGTTGAGGTTGAGGGAAACGGCGAATTTGCGGTGGGCGGTTCCCTTGGTGAGGTTGTCCCGATGGGGTTGGAAAAACCCCTGGTCGGCGCTGTCATAGCAGGCGACGATGTGGCGCTCGATGCGGGTGGCTTGAAATTGGAAGGCTTTATAAATTTCCGGCGCCAGCCGTTCCCGAATGCCGAAGAGCGCCGCCTCTCGGAGGGTTTCGTCCAAAATGACCCGGTCTCGACGGCGCTTGACGCTGGAGTCCGCGACCACAACCGTGCGACCGTCTCGCTCGCTCATAAAACCAGATTCCTCTCCTCCTTGTCGCTGGTAGTAAGCGATCAGCGCCTGACAAAGTTTTGAACTAAAAATACGGGGCGTCACCAGAACCGGCGCCGGGGTTAAGGCGGGTCGAGATTCCGGGAAGGGCGGCAGTTGGGATAGAAACGCCGAGAGTTGAGAAATATGGGTCTCCGGTTGAGCGCCGATGGGAAAAACCGCGAGAACCCGCAGACGCTCGTCGAAGAGAAAGGTGCAGGGTTGGTATTCGTTGTCGTCTCCCATCACGCCAAACCGACGGGCGAGGCTATAATCCAGATCCCGAAACCAGCGAATTCCGGGAATCTGTTCTTCGAGGACGTCCTCGGGACAACTGCTCACCCCGAAGAAACAGCAAAAATCGTCGTCAAAGAGTCTCCGATGTTGCCCCAGCGCCGCTAGGATGGGCGGACTGTGGTCAGCCTGGGCGGAGTTGAGAAAACTGAGGGCGATATAGCGCCCCGCCGCGGAGCCAAAATGAAATTGGGGATTGGAGGCGGTCGGCGCCACAAAGAGGGGAGCGGGGTGACCAATGGCAAGTAGCATGGCGATTCACTAAGCGCTTGACAAGTCTAATGGGTTAGCGGGGGAGTTGATCCACTTCAAAATATTGATGGAACTTCTCCGTCACCTCTAGCCAGTAGGAGCGCCCTTCGGGGGAGCGCCGTTTACGGACAAAGCCCCGCTCCACCAATTCCTTCACCTGCGGGTAGGCGCCGCTTCCCCGCAGATCGATGAGGTCGGTTTGAAGAATGGGGCT
Organism: Cyanobacteria bacterium RI_101; assembly: GCA_016471375.1. GTDB lineage: Bacteria > Cyanobacteriota > Cyanobacteriia > Cyanobacteriales > Microcystaceae > Synechocystis. Next base: position 27,996 of record WGLZ01000062.1, on the reverse strand, counting down.
TTTGAGGGCGATGGCCGCCAGGGTGCGGAGAGCGCCGGCCCCCAATTCCGCGGGCACTAGGTCGTGAATGAGGGACTGAAAAACGCCTCGTAACTGTAAACTATAACCCCCTTCCGTTTCGGCGATTTCCAGGGCGCTGTCCCGGTGGGCGTAGTCGTCTAGAAGTTCCAGAAGCGCCTCTTCCACCGCAACCCGGTCTTGTCCCAGGCGCTCGCTCAGCTCCTTCAGGGGCACCGGGCGAGCCTGAAGATAGAGGAGAGCTTCAATTTGGGTGGCCAGACGCATCGAAGGGCGGTAAAGGAGAACAGGGGGGGTAGGTAATCAGGCGGTCGCGACCTTCGCTTTTGGCCTGATAGAGACAATGATCCGTCAGGGCGATGGCTTCCTCTAGGGAAAAGTCGGCGCTGGGAACGGCGCTAATACAGCCCATGCTCAGGGTAACACGACCCGCCGCGGGGGAAAATTCATGGGGCAGGTTTAACGCCCGCAGACCCCGGCGAATGGTTTCCCCCACCCACTGAGCGCCGGAGAGGGGCGTGTCGGGGAGAACGACCATAAATTCTTCGCCGCCGTAGCGGGCCGCCAAGTCCTTGGGACGGGAGACGCTTTGGGCGATGACCCGGGCGATTTCCCGCAGACAGACGTCCCCGGCGGGGTGGCCGTAGTGGTCGTTGTATTTTTTAAAGTAATCCACGTCGATCAAGATTAAAGCGACCGGATAATGGCCCCGTTGGGCCGCCTGCCATTCCGTAGCTAGAAAATTGTCTAATTGGCGCCGGTTGGCCAGTTGGGTCAGTTCATCCACTAGCGCCAACCCCCGCAATAACTGATTGGCCGCCTCCAGTTGGCGCTGGAGCCGGGTCTGATAGACCAGGCGCTTGACCCGTTGCCGCAACACGGCCCAATGGATCGGTTTGGTGACGTAATCCATCGCCCCCGCCTCAAAGGCCCGGTCCACGGAGGCTTCGTCCTCCAGCCCGGTAATCATCAACACCGGACAATCCGGCCCCAGTTCCCCCAGCGCCCGACAACAGTCAAAGCCGTTCATCACCGGCATCATGGCGTCCAGTAAGACCAGTTCGGGATTGAGACGGGGAAATAAATCCAAGGCTTCTTGCCCCTGTTGGGCCAAGGTGATCTGGTGCCCCTCCTTTTGTAGGTAGAGCCGCAACTGCATCCGCGTCACCGGATCGTCGTCCACTACTAAAATTTGGGCCGGGCGGTGTAAATCCTGTTTAAAATCCGCCGTCATTCCCAGGCTCCTAACGCTTCTATAGCTATATAATACCGGCGCTGGAGGTCTTCTTTTTTGGACCGCGCTTGGGCGATTTCCCCTTGACGCCCTTCGGTTTCCAGCGCCTTGCAAAACTCCGCCAGCGCCGACAGCCCGAGGGAGGCGCTGCTGGATTTGAGAGTGTGGGCGGCTTTGACGGCCTCGGGCCAATCCCCCGTCGCCAGCGCCGCGGTTAAGGCGGCCATCAAGTTCTCGCTTTCCTGACGGTAGCAGGTCAACATTTCCCCAAACAGTTGGGGATCGCCGCCGCAGAGGTCGTCCCGCACAAAGGTTAAAGCCTTGCTATCCAGCGCCGGCGCTTCTGAAGGTTCCGGCGTTGCCGCCGCCGGGGCCTTGGTTGGAGCCTTCAGCCCCGTTAACCGCGCCTGCAAGTCGGCGATAACGATGGGCTTGCTCAAATAATCGTCCATGCCGGCCCGTAGGCATTCCTCCCGGTCGCCGGGCATCGCGTTGGCGGTCATGGCGATAATGCGGGGCTGGCGCTCCGGGGGAAACTCGGCCCGGATCCGGCGGGTAGCCGCTAGACCGTCCAGTTCCGGCATTTGGATGTCCATCAAAATCACGTCGTAGGCTTTCTTGTCGAGGAGAGCGAGAACTTCCAAACCGTTCTGAGCGACGTCGGCGCCATAGCCCAGGTTGCCGAGGATATGACGAGCCACCTTTTGGTTAACGAGGTTGTCTTCCGCCAGCAGGATTTTTAAACTCGGTTGCAGACGGGTCGTCGGCTCCTCCTCCTCTAACCCTTCAAAGTTTAAATGCTCCCAGACGGGCAAGTTCCCCGGCGCCGGTTCTCCGGTCAACAAATCCGCTAGGGCGTTGTAGAGGTGGGATTGTCGCAGGGGTTTGCTTAAAACTCGGTCAAAGAGGGCGGGGGTTTCCGGGGTCTGGGCCAGATTGTCGAGGGAGGTGAGCAACACCAGGGGGGTGGTTTGATAGGTCGGCAATTGACGAATCCTGCGGGCCAACATCGCCCCGTCTAGGCGGGGCATCTGCATATCCAGAATCATGACGTCCAGCGCCGGGGTCTGGGCGAGCCAGGTCAGGGCTTCCTCCCCAGAGTTTTTCGCCTCCGCCTCCACGCCCCACTGGGCCAACTGTTGGAGCAAAATTTTGCGGTTGGTGGCGTTGTCGTCCACCACTAAAACCCGTTTGCCGTCGAGGCGCTCCGGGTCAACGGCGCCGGGGGTCTGGGCCGCGGGGGGCAGTTCTCCCGGCTCCGTTAAAAAGGTGAAATGAAAGGTGGAGCCGACGCCGGCCTCGCTTTCCACCCAAAGGTCGCCCCCCATCAACTGGGCCAGGCGCTGGCTAATCACCAGCCCTAATCCCGTGCCGCCGTACTGGCGCGTGGTGGAGGAATCCACCTGGCTAAAGGCTTTAAACAGTCGGTCAAGACGATCCGGCGGAATGCCGATGCCCGTGTCCCGGATGCTGATTTGGATTTCCTGACTGGGCTGGGGTAAATCCAAGGCTAGGCGCTCCGGCAGACCCCTTTCTTCGAGATCCCAGGGGCGGCTCCGAAGGGAGACCACCACTTCCCCCTGGTGGGTAAACTTGAGAGCGTTCCCCAATAAATTTAAACAAATCTGCCGCAGACGGTTCCGGTCGCCCCGGATCGTTTCCGGGGTTCCCGGCTCAAAGCAATAGGCTAACTCTAAATTTTTCTCCGCGGCCTTCGGCGCCAGTAAATCCAGTAAACTTTCCACCAATTCCCGTAGGGAAAAGGTCTGGACTTCCAGAACCAATTTATCGGCTTCAATCTTAGAAAAATCGAGAATGTCGTTAATAATCGTCAGCAAAGATTCCCCGCTCTGGCGGATGGTTTCCACATAGTCCTCCTGCCGAGGCGTTAACGGAGTGCTCAGCAGTAAATCCGTCATGCCAATGACGCCGTTCATGGGGGTGCGGATTTCGTGGCTCATCATGGCCAAAAACTCGCTCTTGGCCCGGTTGGCGGCCTCCGCGGCCCATTTCGCCCGCTCCAGATCGATATTTTTCTGCAACGCCTCCCGTCTTTTTTCCTGAGACCGCTCTAGGCGCTCCTGCAAAATCGCCTGGGCCTGTTTGCGCTCCGTAATATCCACGCAGGAGCCGACATAGCCCAAAAACTCCCCGTCGGCCCGGTAACGGGGCACCCCCACCACCATCAGCCAGCGGTATTCCCCGTCCCGGCGCCGGAGACGACATTCCCGCTCGAAGCAATGGCGAGATTGCAAAGCCCGTTGGTAAAACTCCTGGCAATTATCCCGATCCTCTGGATGCAACCCCTCCAGCCAGCCCCGCCCCAACTCCGCCTCTAAACTCCGGCCCCGAAAGGCCAGCCAGGTTTGATTGACAAAGGTAAAATTCCCTAGGGGATCCGACACCCACAGCAACACCGGGGCGCTGTCCGCCATACTGCGGAACCGCTCTTCGCTTTCCCGCAGTTCCGCTTCCGCCAGTTTCGTTTTGGTAATATCAAAGCGAATGGCCAGATATTGATAGGGCTTGCCGGTTTTATCTAAAAAGGGAACGATGGTGCTTTCCACCCAATAAAGGCGCCCGTCCTTGGCTTGATTGCAGATTTCCCCGTGCCAAATTTCGCCCCGAGCGATGGTCTGCCAGAGAGCGCGGAAAAATTCCGGGGGATGGTAGCCCGATTTAACCATGCGGTGGGTTTGCCCAATCAGTTCCTTGCGGGTGTAGCCGGAAATGAGACAAAACTTGTCGTTAACCCCCGTAATCGCGCCCTTGGCGTCGGTGATGGCCACAATGGCCGCCTCGTCCAGCGCCGTTTTTTGCACCGCCAGGGTGGCCAGGGTTTCGTTGAGCATCCGCTCCCGCTCCATCGGCTCCGTCATATCGTGGGCGATGCCCAAAAAGCCCCGCAACCCGCCCTCCCGGTCTCGATAGGCGGAAATGGCTAACATCACCGGGAAAGAACTGCCATCCTTGCGGACATAAGTCCAAATATCCTGATTGGGCAGACCCCGTTTGGTTTTGGCCACAAAAACGTCAAAGCCGACGATGGTTTCTCCCCATTGGGCCGACAACTCCCGTCCCCGGCGCCGCACTTCTTCCGGGTCGTGGAAGATCCTGGGGGTTTCTTTGCCGATTAACTCCGCGGCTTGATAGCCCAACATCGCTTCGGCGCTGGGGTTAAAAATTTGGATGACCCCTTCGATGTCCGTGGCGATAATGGCGTAGGCGCTGCTGTTGAGGATGGCTTCCTGAAAACTGAGGGTGTTTTGAAGCGCCGCTTCGATTTCCTGTTGGTAACGGAGGGCTTGACCCAACTCCTGACTGCGGCGCTGGCTCACTCGGTCGTAGTATAAGGCGATGGCCAAAAGGGCGCTCATCGTTAATCCCCCCAGCAAAACCCATTGGGGCAAAGGAGAGCTAATACTTCGGATATAACTCTGGGAAGGAACTAGAGACAGCGTCCAGTCAACGCCCGTATGGGCGACTTCCAATTGGGAGTAGTCCCGGCTTAGTTTAAGATTCAGAGTTTGCCGGTAGCGAGTGTTAGGAAAGGGGAGGGGATCGGCGTAAATCGTTTCCCCCGCTTCTTGGATTTCCAAAGCCCAGTCCTGAGCGTTCTTCTCATAGCGATGTTGAAGGGCGTTTTGAACAAAGTCGTCGAGGCGAAAAACGCCGACGATAAACCCGTCAAACTGATTCTTCCGAAAAACCGGCGCATAAGCCGAAAATCCCTTACCGCCCTGGACTAAATCGATGGTTTGAGTCAGCGCCGGGCGCCGTTGGCTTTGGGCCAGTTGTAGGGCCTGACGGCGCCGTTGTTCGCCGGCAAGATTAAAATTGAGCGCCAGTTCGTTACTTTCCAAGGGGTAAACCCAACGAACGGTATAGTTTTTATCCGCCCATTCCACCGCTTGAAAGCCGCCAAAATCTTTGATATAAGCTTGGGCGTTATTCTCCCACTTCCGGCGCTCGGTGCCATTGTCATAGTTCCAACGTTGACTCATACGGTCTAGGGCCAAAAGATGAGATCCCAAAGCCCCTTCCAGGTGGTAGCCTATTTCCTGAACTTCCGTCTGGAGATGGCGCTCGATCACCCGATTATTTTCCTCGCCGAGAAAATGCCAGACGACTAGGGTTAAGCCGGCGCCGAGGAGGCCCGCCAGTAGGGGAAAGAGGAAAAGAGAGCGCCGTAGGTGAAACACAAAATCCCGGTTGTGACGGTTTGCGGATTTGCGAGATACGGGCTTCGACCCTTCGACAAGCTCAGGACAGCGCCGCGCTCAGCCCTCTAGCTCACGATTTTGGTTTTGGGCTTGCGCCTCGCTTGAACGACCGTGGCTACCGTGAGAGCCAACGCCGGAAAAGAAGAGAAATTTTTCGCCCCAGTTTCCCGGTGGAGAGTCATGGTTTTCAGTATAGTCAACAGTTAGCATTACTGATTCTTTATGGCTCTTCCCGGATTGTCCGCCCTCCGTCGTCGCTTGTTTCCCGGCTGGTTCTCCGGGGGCTTAAGCCTCGTTTTACTAGCCGCGTTGGTCTGGAGCGCCGGTAAATTTTTCGCCTGGAGCTTCGGCGAGGCCCATTGGTCGGCGCTGAGCGCCAATTATCGGCTCTTTTTCGCCGGGCGCTATCCGGTGGAATCTCTCTGGCGCTTGGGGGTCTGCTTGGCTCTGCTGGCGGGGGGCGCGGGTCTGACCTGGGGCTGGTTAGCGCCGGTGGAACCGGAGGGAAAAAGCTCAAGGGGAACGGGATTGATCGCCGTCGGCGCCCTACTGCTCCTAGCGGCGCCGGGGGGCGGAACGGCGCTGGCGGGGGTTCTGGCTTTAGCGCTAGGAACCCGATTCAGCTATGGCCTCGGTCGCAGGCTTCAAGCCTCGGAAAAACCCCGGCGCCGGCTCCTCGCGCCCTTTTGGTTAGCTAACTTGACCTTGATGTTCTGGTTGCTCCTGGGGGGAGGGGGACTGCGGCCGGCGCCCGCGGACGACCTGAGCGGTTTGGTGTTGACCCTGCTGGCGGCTATTTTAAGTATTGTCTTATCCTTTCCCCTGGGTCTCCTACTGGCGCTGGGGCGCCGTAGCTCCCTACCGGCGATTCGCTGGCTGGCGACGCTTTACATTGAATTGGTTCGAGCCTTGCCCCTAATCGGTATTTTGTTCATCGCCCAGGTGATGCTTCCCTTAGTCTTGCCCCCCGGTTGGCGCCCAGACCGGGTCGTTCGGGCCATCGCCGGTTTTACCCTCTTCAGCGCCGCTTACTTGGCGGAAAATGTCCGGGGCGGCTTGCAGTCCATTCCCCAGGGGCAGGGGGAAGCGGCCCGGGCCCTGGGCTTAAATCCGGTCTTAACCTTAGGTTTGATCATCCTTCCCCAGGCGCTGCGGGCGGCCATTCCGGCGCTGGTGGGACAATTTTTGAGTTTGTTTAAAGACACGTCTCTGCTGGCCATTGTGGGGCTGGTGGATCTGTTGGGGATGGGGCAGTCCATTTTGGCTAATCCCAAGTTTGTGGGAGACTACGCGGAAGTTTATTTGTTTATCGCTTTAATTTATTTAGTTTGTTGCGGAGCGCTCTCCTGGGCGGGTCGGGCTTGGGAAAAACCCCAGGGTTAAATTAAACCCCAGAGATGAAAGAACTTTCCCAATTCCCCTACAATCAAGGCTAGTAAAGCCTTAATCTTCAAGCCAATGGACTGTCAAGCCGCCGTCGCCTGGGAAGCCGGGCGCCCCCTTAGCATTGAGACCGCGCAGATCGAAGGCCCCCAGGAGGGGGAAGTGTTGGTGGAAATCAAAGCCACGGGGGTTTGTCACACCGACGCCTATACCCTGTCCGGTAAAGATCCCGAGGGGCTGTTTCCCGCCATTTTGGGTCACGAAGGCGCCGGGGTGGTGGTCGAAGTCGGCGCCGGGGTCAAGAGTCTCAAAGCGGGAGACCATGTGATTCCCCTCTACGTGCCGGAGTGTCGAGAGTGCGACTACTGCCTCAGTTTTAAAACCAACCTCTGCCAAGCCATTCGCCAGACCCAGGGGCGGGGGCTAATGCCGGACGGAACCCGGCGCTTTTCCTGTCGGGGTCAGGAATTATTTCACTACATGGGCGTCTCTACGTTTTCTAACTACACCGTCGTCCCGGAAATCGCCCTGGCGAAAATTCGCCCCGACGCGCCCTTTGATAAGGTTTGTTATATCGGTTGCGGGGTCACCACTGGGGTCGGCGCCGTGATTAATACCGCTAAGGTGGAGGCGGGTAGTTCCGTTGTCGTTTTTGGCCTGGGGGGCATTGGCTTAAACGTCGTTCAGGCGGCCAGATGGGTGGGCGCCCGGCAGATTGTGGGAGTGGATCTGAACCCCGAGCGCCGGACTTTGGCGGAGCGGTTTGGTTTAACGGATTTTGTCAACCCCAAGGAAGTCGAAGGGGATTTAGTTGCCTATCTCATTGAATTAACCGGAGGCGGCGCCGACTATAGTTTTGAGTGCATCGGCAATGTCCAGGTGATGCGCCAGGCGCTAGAGGTTTGTCACAAAGGCTGGGGCGTCTCCACCATTATCGGCGTGGCCGGCGCCGGGGAAGAAATCGCCACCCGCCCCTTTCAACTGGTCACCGGTCGGCGCTGGCAGGGCACGGCCTTTGGCGGCGCTCGGGGTCGCACGGACGTCCCCAAAATCGTGGACTGGTATATGGAAGGGTTGATTAATATCGACGATTTGATTACCCATACTCTCCCTTTGGAGCGGATCAACGAGGCCTTTGACTTGATGAAACGGGGCGAGTCTATCCGAACTGTGATTACGTTTTAGGTGCGGGAATGGAGCCGGATTATCAACCTCTCATCGACTTAATTCGCGGTCAGGAAGATTGGCTCTTGAGCCGGATTTTGGGCTACGCAAAGAAACAGGGCTACGCAGTCAATATGCCCACTCTGCGGGAGGCGTGGCGAGCTTCGATTTGTAGTCTTTCAGATCCGTTACTGGCGGCCTTGGAGCGCCGGGATCCGGCCCCCGAGTTTTCCCCAGATCAGAACTTGAGCGAAAATCCCATCGCGACCTTCGGCGTCCTTGAAGCCCAACGTCATCGCGGTCGGGGAGTAACTATTGAGCTATTTTTAGGGTTGATGAAATATTACCGTCAAGCCTATTTAGATCTACTAAATCTGGGGAATTTTACTTTAGAAAATATCCAAAACTACAACTACTTTTTGCATCGCTTTTTTGATCTAATCGAACTCAGCTTTATCCAAGAATGGTCGAGCCATAGCGAGGCGATAAAATTGGGAGAATTGCAGAATATTAATCTTTTTTTAACGAATGAAAAAAATAAATATCTCACCATTTTTGAGAGTTTAAACGACGCCGTTTTCCTCCTCGACGCCGAGTATCGTTTGATTAATCTCAATCGAGTCGCCGCCCAAACCTTTACCGAGCTGAAGGACTCCGGCGGCTTTTACTATGGGAGCTATGATATTGAATTGCCCTGGCTAAGCCAAGCGGCCCAAAACTTAGCGGAGCGCGGCGCCGCGGAAAGCCGCTACGACTGCCAATTAACGACCCCAAACGGCGCTCGTTGGTTTGATGTGCGTCTGCAAAAAATGGGCGATATTAGCGATAAATTTACGGGAACAGTCGTCATCTGCACCGATATTACCGAAGCGAAACAACTCACCGAAGAATTACAAGACGCTAAGGGTCAAGCGGAGCGGGCTAATCTGACTAAAAGCGAATTTCTCGCCCACATGAGCCACGAACTCCGCACCCCCCTCAACGGCATTTTAGGTTACGCCCAGATTCTCAAACAAGACCCTGCCTTAGCGCCGCGCCACCAAGAGAGTATTCAGGTGATTGAAGACTGCGGCGAGCATTTATTAACTTTAATTAACGAAGTTCTGGAATTTGCCAAGCTCGAAGCGGGAAAAGTCGCGGTTATTTCTCAAGTCTTTGAACTCGCTCCGCTTTTGGAGAGCGTGATTGATCTGTTTTTTCCCCAAGCCGCGGCCAAGGATCTCCGCTTAACCTACCAATTCCGCGGCGCCGCGCCGCCCCCTCTCTACGGGGATGAAAAACATCTCCGACAGGTGTTAATTAATTTAGTCGGCAACGCCATCAAATTTACCCAACAGGGGCGCGTTTGTTTAACCGCGACCTCCCGGCCCCAGTTTGCCCACTACCGCCTAGACTTTGTCGTTCAGGACACCGGCTCCGGCATAGCCCCGGAAGTGTTGGAGTCGATTTTCCAACCCTTTGACCAGGGCGGTCATCGAGATCCTCAGGCGGAGGGCACCGGTTTGGGCTTAGCCATCGCCCGTCAATTGGTTCGCTTATTGGGGGGAGAATTAACGGTGATTTCCGCCCCCGGTCAGGGCGCCAAGTTCCAGTTTTCTCTACTCTTCCCCGTCTCCCGGGAGGCGGCTCTCGCGCCCAAAAAGGACTCCCCCATTCCCCTCGGCTATTTTGGGCCTCGGCGCCGAATTTTAATCGTGGATGATAGCCCCGTTAGCCAAAAGGTGCTGATAAACGTTTTGAATCCTTTGGGCTTTACTCTGGCGCAGGCGGCCAATGGGCAAACGGGTTACGACTTGGCGCTCAAGACCCGGCCGGATTTAATTTTGTTGGATTTGATTATGCCGGATCTAAGCGGTTTTGAAGTGGCTCGGCGCCTACGACAAACGCCCCAGGGGCGAACCTGTCCCATTCTGGCGATGTCCGCCGGCGCCGCTCACCAGGAAGACGAAGAAAGTCTGGCCGCGGGTTGCGACGCCTTTCTGCCCAAGCCCTTGGATTTTACGGAACTCCTGGCCACCCTGGCCCGACTTTTGGATTTAACCTGGATTTTGCCGCCCCCGGCGCCAGAGGAACGCTCCATTCCCCGGCAGAGGAAGCCCGACGGAGAGCGCCGCCGGCCCCTCCTAGAGGCTTTAGCCCTGGGAGATTACGAAAATCTAGAAACCCTAGCCTTAGCCCTGGCGAAATCAGAACCCCAGTATCAGGGATTTGTCGGCGCGCTTCTGCCCCTTGTCGCCAACTTCGACGAAGAGGGCCTTTTAGCCCTGCTCCAGTGAAAGAACCTCTAACGGTCTTGATAATCCATGCCGTTGGCCGCGGCGTAGCGTTTCATAAAGCGCATAAATCGTTCCCAATGGGCGTCTTCCACGAGATCAAAACCGCATTCCACGCCCTTGAGATCGTCCCCGTCATCGCCGCCAAAAATAAACTTTACCCCTGTCGGCTCAATATTCATTTGTCCCTCTTCGTCAATGAGCCGCAATTCGCCGTTAAATTCTTTGGTAAAACTCTGAAACTTTTCAATGGCCCGCAGTTGTCGAAAGGTAAAAACCGCGTTGCGGACTCCCGTTTGAGCGTTGCGTCGGAGGCTGACGTTGCTCAACTCTTCCGATAGCCCGCTAAAAAATTCGATGCTCGGGGTGACGGTATCCATTATTTTATTCGACTTTTTAAGTTCACAAGAATTTATTAAAATTCAGTATAACGTAGCAAGAGCGCCAATCTCAAGACAGTTTCGAGAAAAATAGGCGCGTTAACCCAGCCCGGCGCCGTCGGGTTAATCTTGCTCCAGATTTGAATTTAAGCGCTTAAGCGCCGAGCATCGCTTGCAAGACCCGAGCCGGATCAATATATTCGCCGTTGTGCTTCAACCCCCAATGGAGGTGGGGGCCGGTGGTGCGCCCCGTCATCCCCACCCGAGCGATACGGGCGCCGGTGGGCAAGACCTGACCCTGCTGGAGAATAATGCCCCCTTCCCGATCCACTAAATAGCGGCGCCCCTGGTGAACTTGCACTTGCCCCTGGAGGTGACAGTAAACGTGTTGCCAAGGCCCCGATTGAACCCGAATCATGACGCCGCAGGCGGTGTGGTCGGAAAGCTCGGTAATCTGCCCGCCCCACCAATTACGGACGTAACTCCCCATCGGCGCCGCTAGATCCAACCCGTTGTGAAACTGGGTTCCCTCCCCTGTGGGATTGGGACGATAGCCAAAACCGGAGGTATAGGCTTGAAAATTTTCCACCGGGAAGGAAGCGCTTTGCCAGGGGCTACTACTGCGGCGGGCTAGGGGCACCGGTTGGGCCTGACTGCTTTGCGGCGCGAGTTCCGAGAGTCCAAAACCCGAGGCCAGTAGGGCCAAGGAGACTCCCAATCCCAGACCTAGGGATTTTTTGGGGTTAATTCGCATAACTCATACTCCTCACACTGAAAAATCTTAAGAAGAGAAGCGCTCTGGGTTCTCCGCCTAAGACTCCCCTATTTTAACGATCTGGGGCGTTCCCGCCAGCGCCGTCTCTTGCCGAGCGGGATTTGACTTCCGATAATCTCTAGGCGTTGGGCGAAAAACGACCGACCGGCCCGGTTTCTTCGTTAACGAGAGAGAGACGGGAGCCAAGTCACCAAAGCGGGAAAGAGAATAATCAAGAGTAAAACCAACAGTTGCAACAGAATAAAGGGAATCGCGCCGCGGTAGATTTCTATCGTCTGAATCTCCGCCGGCGCCACGCTTCGGAGATAAAAGAGGGCGAAGCCAAAGGGCGGAGTAAGGAAAGAGGTCTGCAAATTAGCGCCGACCACAACGCCGTACCAAAGCAAATCCAGTTGCAGGGATTCCGCCACCGGCTTAAATAGGGGCAGGACGATAAAGGCAATCTCAAAAAAGTCGATAAAGAAGCCCAAAATAAAAATCGTCAGCATACTCACCGCTAAAAACCCCGTTTGTCCGCCCGGTAAATTAGCCAAGAGGTCAAACATGAAGCGGTCTCCCTCCAGACCCCGAAACACGAGGCTAAAAGCCGTGGAGCCAAGGAGGATAAAAATGACCATAGCGGTAATGCGGAGACTGGCGTCGCAGACTTGCCAAACCGCCGGCCAACTCAAGCGCCGTTTAAGGGCCGCTAACGCCATGGCCCCGAGGGAGCCGACGGCGCCGGCTTCCGTGGGAGTGGCCAGTCCGAAGAAAATACTGCCAAGCACCAGCAAAATTAAGACCAAAGGGGGGATGAGGGATTGAGCCACCCGGCGCCGGAGCGCCGAGCCGCCTAGGATTCGCACCTCCGCGGGCAGAGCCGGCGCCGCCTCCGGTTTCAGCCAAGCCACCGTTAGCACGTAAATCCCAAAGACGCCCGCCATCATGACGCCGGGAATAAAGGAGCCGATAAACAGATCCCCCACAGAGACCCCCAACTGATCCCCCAACACAATTAAAACCACGCTGGGGGGAATAATTTGTCCCAGGGTGCCGGAGGCCGCGATCACCCCTGTGGCCAGTTCTTTGTTGTAACCGTAGCGGAGCATGATGGGCAGAGAAATCAGCCCCATAGCCACCACCGTCGCGGCCACCACCCCCGTCGTCGCCGCTAGGAGCGCGCCGACAATGACCACCGCCAGGGCCAAACCGCCCCGCAGGCGCCCCAGGAGAATGCCCATGGTTTCCAGCAACTCCTCGGCGATGCCCGATTTTTCCAGCATAGAGCCTAGAAAAATGAAGTAGGGAATGGCCAACAAGGTGCCGTTGGACATAATGCCAAAAATCCGTTGGGGCAGAGCCGATAAAAAAATGGGGTCAAAGGCGCCCAGCGCGCTGCCCAAACCGGCGAACAGAATAGCGACTCCCCCTAGGGCAAAGGCCACGGGATAGCCCGAAAATAGAAAAATTAAAGCCCCCACAAACATTAAGGGGCCTAGCCATTCAAATTCATAGGTTAAACTCACAATTCTCTCCCCTGTTAACTGACCCTTCGACTCCGCTCAGGGCAAAAAATTGATAACTGATAACTGGTAACTGATATCTGACTTAGAGGTTCGGCTCATGGATCTCCGCTTCCCCCGAGCGCCGACCGGTAATCGTAGCCCAATTTTTAATCATTTCCGCTAGACCTTGAAGAATTAACAAGGCAAAACCGACTAAAATCATGGACTTAATGGGGTAACGGGGCAGTCCTCCCGGATCCGGCGATAATTCCCCAATTTGCCAGGAGTTCGCCACGGAACCCCAGGAATAGAAAATCACCAACACGCAAAAAGGAATCAGGAAAAAAACCGTTCCCAAGAGATTGATCCAGGCTCGACCTTTGACGCTCAAATTTTTATAAAAAATATCCACCCGCACATGCTCGTCGTGTTTGAGCGCGTAGGCGGCGCCCCAGAGGAAGATAAGATCAAAAATATACCATTGTAATTCTAGGGAGCCATTGGAGGTTAGACTCACTCCCGCCAACTTGCCTAGATAGCGGGCCGCCACGTTGCCGGCGCCGAGAAGGACTAGCGCCAACACTAAACCGTTTGTCCAGCGCCCTAGGCGCTCGCTCCAGCGGTCGATGGCGTCCGCCCAACGTAAGAGTTTAGACAAGGAACACTCCCTAAGATATCGCTAGCAATTTAAAGTCAAGGAAAACGGGCCGCTGGTCGCCCGGCCTTTGGAGCCAAATCATACCCCATCGCGGTTTTCTGTCCAAGGTTCGCCAACGGCGCCGGTCTGGAAAAACTCCGCTATAATGCCCTCCATTCTCCCCCCTTTAAAAGATCCTGTGAAGAAAAATATTTTCTTTCTCTGCCTGTTAATCTTTTTCCCCCTCTCCCTCTGGGCCCACTGGCAGGAGTGGGGACAAACTTCCGTCTTTCTGCTGGCGGCGCTGGCCATTGTGCCCCTAGCGGCTTTTATGGGAACGGCCACCGAGGAAATCGCCGTGGTGCTGGGGCCCAATTTGGGGGGATTGCTGAACGCCACCTTTGGCAACGCCACGGAGTTAATTTTGGCCTATGTCGCCCTGAAGGGGGGATTAATTGACGTGGTCAAGGCCACTATCACCGGCTCCATTATCGGCAACTTACTCTTAGTGATGGGGTTCGCCATGCTTCTGGGGGGACTGCGCTTTAAGGAGCAGAGTTTTCAACCCATCGCCGCCCGTCTCAACGCCTCTTCCATGAATTTGGCCGTGATCGCCCTGCTGTTGCCCACGGCCCTGCAATACACCTCGACGGGCATTGAAGAATCCCTTCTACAACAACTCTCTATCGCCGTGGCGGTCATTCTCATGGGCGTCTACGGTTTAAGTCTCTTGTTTTCCATGAAAACCCATAGCTATCTCTACGAAGTGGGAATTTCTGAAAACGAAGATCTAGGGGAGCAGGCCCATCCCTACAAACCGAATCTCTGGCTTTGGGTGGGCGTTTTATTGGCCGTGACCCTCGGAGTCGCCCTAGAGTCGGAATTGTTGGTGGAGTCCCTAGAAGAAGCCACCGAGGGCTTGGGCTTAACGCCCCTCTTTACGGGGGTGATTTTGTTGCCCATCATCGGCAACGCCGCGGAGCACGCCACCGCCGTTACGGTCGCCATGAAGGATAAAATGGACCTCTCCGTCTCAGTGGTGATGGGGTCTAGCTTGCAAATCGCCTTTTTCGTCGCGCCGGTGTTGGTGATTGCGGGTTGGTTTATCGGGCAACCCATGGATTTAAACTTTAACCCCTTTGAAGTTGTGGCCGTGGCCGTCGCGGTGTTTATTGTCAATTCCATCAGTAGCGACGGGCGCTCCAATTGGTTAGAAGGGACTCTCTTACTAGCCACCTACGGCATTTTGGGATTCGCCTTCTTTTTTCACCCTTTGTTGTAGTTTCCGACCCGCTTTTACAGGAGAGGAAGTCAAGCGCCGGTTTGAGCGTCCCCCAACCAGGTTAAATCTTCGGGAAACTGGGGAATGGCCGCCAACAAGCGCCGGGTGTAGTCGCTCTTGGGGTGATTGATAATCGCCGGCGCCGAGTCGACAGGCTCCGCTAGGCGCCCCTGTTTCATCACCATCAGCCGGTCGCCCATAAACCTCACCACGCTCAGGTCGTGGGAGATAAAGATATAGGTTAATTGAAATTCCGACTGCAAATCCTTGAGCAGATTCAAGACCTGGGCCTGAATGGACACGTCCAGCGCCGAGACGGATTCGTCGCAAATAATAAAACGGGGATTGAGCGCCAAGGCCCGGGCGATACAGACCCGCTGGCGCTGACCGCCGGAGAGTTCGTGGGGAAACCGGGAGAACCAGTCGGGATCGAGGCCCACCCGCTCTAGCAGATAGCGGGCCCGTTCCCGGTGTTGAGAGCGCCGTCCCCGATGAATAATTAACGGCTCTTCGACGGTTTGACCCAAGCTGCGGCGGGGATTGAGGGAATTGTAGGGATTCTGGAAAATAATCTGCATTTGCCGCCGCAGGGGGCGCCAGCGCCGGGAGCGGGGGGAGAGTCGAGTTAAGTCTTGCCCGTCAAAATAAACGCGACCGGAGCGGATCGGAATTAACCCCAACAGCGCCCGAGCCAAGGTGGATTTGCCGCACCCGGATTCCCCCACCAACCCTAGGGTTTCCCCCGGATACACCTCAAAACTCAAGTCCTCCAAAATCCGAGCCGGCGCCGTGGAGCGCCAGACGCTCCGTTGTCCCAACTCCACCGTTAATCCTTCCACCCGGAGTAAAGGCTCCTCTTTCAACAGGAGTTCTAACCGTTCCCGTTCTTGGGCCGGGGTAACGATTTCCAACGGCGCCGGAGCTTGGGTTTGACCCAGAAAATCCCCCACCGTCGGCAATTTTCGCGCCTGGGGCGCCAAGCGGGGACGGCAGGCTAAGAGTCCCTGGGTGTAGGGATGGCGGGGCTGGTAAAGAATTTGCTCCCGAGAACCCTGCTCCACAACCTCCCCCTGATACATCACCGCCACCTGGTCGGCGATTTCGTTGATCACGCCTAAATCGTGGGAGATAAAAATTAAGGCCATCTCCCGGTGGGTTTTGCAAAGATCTCGGAGAAGCCGCAGAATTTCCGCCTGCACCGTCACGTCCAGCGCCGTGGTGGGTTCGTCCGCGATTAAAAGACTCGGGCCGCAGGAAATGGCCATGGCGATCATCACCCGTTGCAGTTGCCCCCCGGAGAGTTGGTGGGGATAGCGCCCTAAAAATTGGCTCCGGCGCCGTTCGAGATATTGAGCCAACGCCCAGGTCGCGGAACCTTGACCTTGGGGCGCGGGCGGTTGAGCGCCGAGAAATTCCGCCTCTAACTGGCTGTCGCTCGGAATGACTCGGGTTTCTTGCAGTAAGGCGACGGCTTGCCGTCGGGCCTGTTGGGGACTCACGTTTTGGTGGAGACGAATCGCTTCCGTCAGTTGAAAGCCAATACTATAAACCGGGTTAAGGGAACTCATGGGTTCCTGGAAGATCATGGCGATCTGCCCGCCCCGGTAGGCCCGTTTTTCCGTTTCCGCTAAGGCTAACAGATTGACCGGCTCCCCCTGGGCGGGACGGAACCAAATCTCGCTTTCCGGCGCTAGCCGGGCCGCCGGAGGCAACAGTCCCAAAATCGCCAGCGCCGTCAAAGACTTGCCCGACCCCGACTCCCCCACCAGCCCCAAAACCTCCCCCGGCTTGAGGGACAAATTCAGACCTCCCAGCGCCGGTCGGGGCGCCCCCGGAAAGGAAACCCCTAGATTTTGCAGAGAGAGAATCGGCGCTGTCATAAACTGTTGGGGTAAGCGTTAACGCCCCATTTTGCCATAGTCGCCCCGTTTTCGCCTGCCCCTGATAACGGATCGCTGATATCTGATATCCGCAAAGTGTGGTAGCATGAGAAACGCTGACTTTTTAGACTGAGAGTTCTAAGTTAAAAATCCTATGGCTAAAAAATCCATGATCGAGCGGGACAAGCGCCGAGCCCGCCTGGTGGCCAAATACGCCGCCAAACGGGAAACCCTAAAAGAAGAATTTCGCCTAGCGGAAACCCTAGAAGATAAACTGGCCGCCCACCAAAAACTGCAAGCCCTGCCCCGCAACAGTTCCCCCAACCGGCGCCGCAACCGTTGTCAGGTCACCGGCCGCCCCCGTTCCTACTACCGGGACTTCGGACTTTGCCGCAACGTCCTCCGGGCCTGGGCCCACCAAGGACTGCTCCCCGGCGTGGTCAAGTCCAGTTGGTAGCTTCACCGAGGGGAAAATGCGAGGGCGTTTAAGACTGTCCGCAACAGCGGTCGTAGCCTAAACTCTTCAAAATCAAATCTCCCACCGCGTTGGCTACGGCAAACTCGCTATAGAAGCTATTGCGAAAATCGAAAGCTTGCATTTCCGTGACAATGGCGAGAACTAACCCCCCTAGGTCGTTTTCGCCCTCTAGGCGCTGGCGGATAAAAATTTGGGCGGCCCGCTCGGCGATGAGGCTATTCGCGGGTTCGGGTAGGTATTCCTCGTTGAGCCAGGTCTCCAGCGCCGCCCGGAGCCAGATCTGTTCCTGATGGCAATCTCGCAAGGGGGGAAGCGTAATCGGGGGAATAGGTTCCGCGTTCATTCAGGGCAAAGGTTGAATTTTAAATTTAAAACTAATTTTAACGGCAACCGGCTGAAAACCCCCCTCCCGCGACGGCGCCGTCAATCCGTCCAGAAAAAATCGTCAATATCAATATGCCCCTCCAGATCTCCCGACAGGTCGTAATCCTCTCGGTCTGTGTTTTTGGGATCGACGCCCACTAGGGCGAACCCCTTGGGCACGGTAATAGTGGATTCGCTAAAAACCAGGCCGCTCTCTGTTGTTAGGTTAGGTTCTTCCCGACGACGGGGCGGAGTTGACTCGGGGATCATTCGCCGCACCTGAAAGGCGGAGTCGGTGGCGGATTGGGGAATCAGATTTTCTAGAAAATAGTCGAGGGTCTTGGGGCGCAACCAGCCCTTAATGACGGCGACAGAGCCAAAACGCACCCCCAGTCGTTTTTGTTCCCGCAGAATTTCCTGAATTTGACGCTCTTCTAGCAAAGCCGCCCGCTGGAGGTAGTGCCCTAGGGGGCAGTCTAAGGGGCCCAGGGTAAGGCGGGGCCATTCTTCCACAAAAAAATCCGCCGTTTCTTGCCGAATCCAACCGTGGAGCGCCAAAATTTCCCCAAAGGGGAGTTGAAAGTACTGTTGATCCTGAAGAGCCACCTCGATCTGGGCGGGGGTAATCAGATCCGCCTCCTGAAGAATCAGACCAATGGGCTTAGGTTTATAGATCGACGACATGGCGTTTTAGATAACAAGGAACTTTTAAATGACAAAGGAATTCATGATTGAGAGTATAAATACTTAGTTATTGTATGCGCGCCTTGGATCCGAAAATGTATGCCTTGTATCCATTTGCGTTTTTGAATCCCATTCTTAGAGAGAACGCTTACTTCCCTGATTCTACAATACATGTCTTTCACTCAGTTGGATCATTCCTCGTCTATCCCCCCCCGGAGGAGGCGGTTCCTCTTCTCTCGGGAGGTCTGGGCTGAGGCTCTGTTCCTGAACAGCGGCTTGGGCAGATGATTTTGGGAGATCTCTGAAAGTTCTGTAAAATTGGACGGTCTCTTCAATCTTGCGCCCGCTTTGACTTCCCTGACAGCCCTCCTTGAACCCTACCAACGCTCTGGGATTAATCTTGGTTTAACTCGCATTCAGGCGCTGTTGGCCCGTTTAGGCGATCCTCAGCGCCGGGTTCCCATCGTCCACGTGGCTGGGTCTAACGGCAAAGGCTCCGTTTGCGCCTATTTATCCTCGATCCTGACCTCTGCGGGCTACCGGGTCGGGCGCTATACCTCCCCCCATTTAATCCACTGGACGGAGCGCCTAGTTTTAAATGAACAACCGATTCCAGAGAGCCGCTTAATCCAATTACTAGAAGAAATTACCCCCCAGGCGCCGACGGGTCTGCCGGAGAGTCCCACCCTCTTTGAAGTGATGACCGCCGCGGCGTGGCTTTACTTTGCCCAAGAAGAAGTGGACGTCGCCGTGATGGAAGTGGGGTTGGGGGGACGCCTAGACGCCACCAATGTGGTGGATGACCCCCTGGTTACGGTTATTACCTCCCTCAGTCTGGAGCATCGCCATATTTTAGGCCCGACTCTGGCGGACATCGCCGGGGAAAAGGCGGGGATTTTGAAACCTGGGCGCCCGGCGATTTTAGGGGTCTTCCCCCCGGAGGCCGAAACAGTGGTGGCGGAGCGGGTTCAAGCCTTAAACTGTCCCCAGGTCTGGGTTGCGCCGGCCCAAGGGTTTAGCCAAAATGGTCAGGATTGGGCCCAATGGGGGGATTTCGTCTATCCCTTACCCCTACCGGGACGGCATCAGTTAATCAATTCCTCCCTGGCGCTGGCGACGGTGGAGAGTTTAAATCAACAAGGATTCTTGATTACCCCGGACGCCATCCAACGGGGCCTGGCCCAAACCCGGTGGCCCGGGCGCTTGCAGTGGTTGGGAGAGGATTTCCTGATTGACGGCGCCCATAACGGCGCCGGCGCCGAAGTTTTGGCCGAGTATGTCCGGCGCTGGAACCGTCCGGTCTGTTGGGTGATGGGAATGGTGAAAACGAAAGAGCCGGCGGAGATTTTTCAGGCGTTGCTACATCCGGGGGATCGCCTCTTTTTAACCGCCGTGCCGGATCACGCCAGCGCCGATCCGGGGGAACTGGCGGCGCTGGCCCGGGAACTCTGCCCAAGGTTGGCTCAGATTGAAACTGAGGAAGATCTCTTTACCGCTCTGGATAAAGCCCAAAAGTTCTCCCCCCCGGCGCTGGTTGTCCTCTGCGGCTCCCTTTATCTCGTCGGTCATTATCTGCAACGGGCGCAAAACTGCGGCGCCGTCTAAAATAGTTAGGAGAATATAGGTCAACTCCGAGAATCCCCCTAAACCAAGAGCATCTGAACTTTTGCAGTTAATAGGCGTTCCGCACTTGGCCCTCACCCTAAATCCCTCTCCCAAAGAGGGAGAGGGACTTTGACTCCCCTTCTCCCAGAGCGGGAGAAGGGGCTGGGGGATGAGGGGGATAAAACCGGAACATCGACCCTTTGCCAACACTTTCTTTCAATTTTTCACCAATAACGCTATGAACCTGATGGGACTGTTCGGACTGGGCAAAAAATTAGAGCTTCCCTCCCCCGCGGAGGCGCTTCCGGGTCGGGCGACGCCCCTCAGCTTGACCAATAAACACTTTGTCAACGGCAACCCCCTCCAGCCGCCTTTTCCCGAGGGTCTAGAGCAGGCCGTCTTTGGGCTGGGCTGTTTCTGGGGCGCCGAGCGGAAATTTTGGCAACTCCCCGGCGTCTATTCCACCGCTGTGGGCTACAGCGCCGGTTTAACCCCCAATCCCACTTACCAGGAAGTTTGCACGGGGTTAACGGGTCATAACGAAGTGGTTTTAGTGGTGTTTGACCCCCAAAAAATCAGCTACAGCCAATTGCTTCAGGTCTTTTGGGAAAGCCACAATCCCACCCAGGGGATGCGGCAGGGCAATGATACCGGCACCCAATACCGCTCCGGGATTTATACCTTTTCCGAGGAGCAAGGGCGACTGGCGGAGGCGTCTAAAGCGGCCTATCAAGCGGCGCTGACCCAGGCGGGCTACGGGGAAATCACCACGGAAATTCTGCCCGCGGCGCCGTTTTATTACGCCGAAGACTATCACCAGCAGTATTTGGCCAAAAATCCCAACGGTTACTGCGGTTTGGGGGGCACGTCAGTAACTTGTCCTTTGCCGCTTTTGGAAACCGTTTAAGAGGGTATTGGGCGAGCCGCCTAACTCTAGAAATTCCCCTTTGCAAGGGGGACTTTGAGTCTGGTTCCCCCCTTTCTAAGGCTACCGTGTACACAGATTCTACCCATCAGCCTCGTTTTGCCCCCCCAGCCCCCCAATTTTGGGGGGAGTTCGGAGCCTTTCTGAGTTCAAGGTCCCCCAGAATTGGGGGATTTAGGGGGCGAGATAAGGTTAATGGCAAAACCAAAGACTTGTGTGTACACCGTAGTTTTCTAAGGGGGGCTAGAGGGGATAAAACTGGGATGTTGACCCCTTTTTTAACAACCTCTAAGATGTCGGCCCCTGGGGCAGAAGAACGATAAACGCGGCGCCCTGCCCCGGCTGACTTTTCACCTTAATCTGTCCCTGGTGGGTCTGAACAATGGCCTGGGCGATGGCTAAACCGAGGCCGGCGCCGCTACTGGGGGAACGGGCCGGGTCGCCCCGGTAAAAACGTTCAAACAAATGGGGCAATTCCTCCGGCGCGATCCCGGCGCCTTGATCTTTAACAGTCACTTGCCAATAGGGGGGTTGCGGCGCTAGCGCCAGACGCACCTGGGACTGGGGCGGGCTGTGGCTGAGGGCGTTGGCGATTAAGTTTGTGAAGAGGCGGGCCAGTTGATCCCAGTCTCCCCGGAGGTCAAAACTCGTTTCCGGCGCCGTCGGGGCGATTTCTAGGGTTAGAGTCACGTCTTGCTGACGGGCGCTCAGTTGTTGCTCTTCCACCACCGCCAATAAAAGCGCGTCTAGGGGAATCTCTTGGTCGTCCGTTTGTAACGTGCCGCTATCGGAGCGGGCGAGAAAAAGCAGATCGTTGACCAAACTTCCCAAGCGCCGACTCAGGCGCTCGATCACCCGCAGAGCTTGCTGTTGACTGTCCTGATCCGAGTCCGCCAGCGCCGTTTGGGCGTTGGTTTGAATGACGGCGATGGGGTTCCGCAGTTCGTGGGAGGCGTCGGCGGTGAATTGCTTCAGGCTTTGATAGGAGTCCCGGATCGGCGCCATGGCGAGGCCGGAGAGGAACCAACCCGTGCCTGCGACGGTGGCGATCAGAACCAGTAACCCCAGGGTTAAATCCCAGAGCAGTTGTCGGATCGGTTTCGTCACCTCGAACCAGGGATGACTGACCCGGAGATAGCCCAACACTTGCCGATTTTCCTCCAGGCGCTCCGTCAGTTGTCGCAGGAGATGATCCGGGGAAAAGCCGAGGCTGGCGGTTTTTCCTAAAGGAAGGGGCTGACGGAGGGTCAACTCCGGTTGGCTGAGGGTGGACCAGAGTAAAACCCCCTGGGGGCTGAACCATTCTAAATCAATATGATCGTCCTCAATGGAGGCGGAATTGGGGCGAAAACTGGCTTCCACATTGAGGCGATAGCGCCGGTCTTCTAGGGGTTGAATGACTAGGGAACGGTGAACCACCTCCGCCACGTGCTTAAGGGTGTCGTCCACCCGCTCAATCAGGGTTTGGCGGGCGTAAAAATAGACCCCAGTGGCAAAGAGAATCAGTAACAGCGCCGTCACTAGGGTGTACCAAAGCGCCAGGCGCCGACGGGTGGCTTGAAACATGGCTTGGCTCAAACCGGCGCCAGTTGCCGGTAGCGATAGTAGGCCGCGCAGGCGCCCTCGGAAGAAACCATCGGCGCTCCCAGGGGCGTTTCCGGGGTGCATTTTTGACCAAAGGCCGGACAATCGGAGGGTTTCAGGCGCCCCTGGAGGACTTGCCCGCTTAAACACTCCAGCTCCGGCGCCGGGGTCGGTAGAGTTGTTAAAACCGACTTAAATCGTTCCAGGGCGCACCAAAGTTTGTAGGACGGCGCCAAGACCCAACCGCTTTGGGGAATGACGCCCAGACCCCGCCACTCCCGATCCGCGGGGGTAAAAACTTCCCGAATTAAGGCCTGGGCCTGGGGGTTGCCCTGGGGTTGCACCGAGCGCCGATATTGATTGTCGCAGAAACTTTCGCCCCGCTCCAGTTGGGCCAGACAGGCGTAGAGACCCTGAAGAATGTCCAGGGGTTCAAACCCCGCCACCACGATGGGAACTTGATACTTTTGGGCGATGGGATGGTAGTCCTGATAGCCCATCACGGTACAAACATGGCCCGCCGCTAAAAAACCCTGCACCCGATTTTCCGGCGCCGAGAGCAGGGCCTCCAGCGCCGGGGGCACCAAGACATGGGCCGCCAGCAGACAGAAATTCTCTAACCCCCGGGCCTTGGCTTGATAGACCGCCATGGCCGTGGCCGGCGCCGTGGTTTCAAAGCCGACGCCAAAAAAGACCACGGTTTGATCGGGATGGCTCTCCGCCAGTTTTAAACAATCTAGGGGAGAGTAAACGATGCGAACATCGGCGCCCTGGGCCTTGAGCGCCAACAAATCCGTCTCGCTCCCCGGCACCCGCAACATATCCCCAAAGGAGCAGAAAATGACATCCGGTTGCCGGGCGATGGCCAGCGCCTGGTCGATTAACGTGGTGGAAGTGACGCAGACCGGACAACCGGGGCCGTGAATCAGGGTCACCTCCTGCGGCAACATCTGGTCGATCCCATACTTAACAATGGCGTGGGTCTGGCCGCCGCAGACTTCCATCACTGTCCAGGGACGGGTCACCAGTCGCCCCAACTCTTCCGCCGCCTTTTGGACGCGTTCCGGCGCTCGGTATTCTTCGACAAATTTCATGCGCAGTCCCCGCCCAGCGTTTTTTCCCTACTATAGCGGCATTCAAAGGGACGAGTCTTCTCGCCGGTTAACGGCGCTGTTCCCTAAAGTTTTGTTACGAACCTGGGTCGGGTCGGGAAATCGGCGCTATGATTCCCTGAGTCGGCGCTCAAAGAAGGTCATTTGCAGTACGGTAATCTGTATGCAGCGCTTTTTAGGAGCGATGTACGGAAAACTTGTCCGTGAAGTTAGGACTCATCAACTTGAAACATAGACAGCTTAACCTTGATTTGTTTGACGATGCGGATGTTCAGTATTCGCCGAATGTACTCGCTGCTGTTGAAGCGTTAGCTATCGAGAATGGAACGCAGATGCGGGGAGCGATTTTTACGCGCATTGAAGTTGTCGATTTCATTCTTGATTTAGTTGGATATACCGAGGATCAGCCTCTGCATAAGAAGCGGCTCTTGGAGCCAGCCGCCGGTGGCGGTGATTTCTTGTTGCAGGCGATTGGACGGCTATTAACAGCGTGGCGGGCATCGAAAAGTAGGGCTTCTGTGGTCGATGGGATTGGCGATGCCATCCGTGCGATTGAACTTCATCGGGAAACATTCACCGCCACTCGTACTAGTGTCCTTCAACGACTCATACAAGAAGGCATAGCGGAGTTATCCGCATCAACTCTTGTTGATCGTTGGCTGGTGCAAGGCGATTTTCTTTTGGAACATTTGGAAGGGCAATTCGATTTTGTCGTCGGCAATCCGCCTTATGTGCGCCAAGAACTAATTCCGGCATCCTTGCTGGCTGAATATCGAAGACGCTATCAAACCCTGTATGACCGAGCCGACCTTTATATTCCATTCATCGAACACTCGCTTTTGGCGCTCGCCGAAGGTGGGAGCCTCGGTTTTATTTGTGCGGATCGTTGGATGAAGAATCGCTATGGCGCGCCATTACGCAACCTTATTGCAGATCGATTTCACCTGAAAGTATTTGTGGACATGGTGGACACGCCAGCCTTCTATAGTGAAGTGACTGCCTATCCGGCCATCACGGTTATCAGTCGTGAAAAACCGGGCACCACACGCATCGCGCATCGTCCCTCAATTAATCGTTCAACGCTGGTTGCACTTGCCAAGGAATTAACAGGCAATCATTTTTCAAAAACTGGCGGAGCGGTGCGAGAGTTAGCTCTTGTACCCAATCAAACCGAACCGTGGTTATTTGAAACCCCAGATCAAGTAAATTTTATTCGTCGCCTTGAAAGACAATTTCCAACTTTGGAGGAAGTGGGTTGTAAGGTTGGTATTGGAGTTGCAACAGGAGCGGACAAAGCTTTCATCGGGGATTTTGATGCGCTTGATGTTGAGCCGGATAGAAAACTGCCATTGGCAACAACTGCTGACATCCAGTCTGGTCAAGTCAAATGGCATGGACGAGGCGTCATCAATCCTTTTGAGGACGATGGCACCCTTGTTGATCTCCATTATTATCCTCGCTTACGTAATTACTTAAGTGCTCGGCGCGATATGATTGCCAATCGCCACTGCGCTTTGAAAATGCCAGCAAATTGGTATCGCACGATCGACCGCATAACCCCTAGCCTTGCGAACAGGGCTAAGCTTTTGATTCCAGACATTAAGGGGGATGCCCACATTGTGTATGAGCATGGAAGGCTATATCCACATCATAATCTTTATTTCATCACGTCAGAAACTTGGGACTTGCGAGCTTTACAAGCTGTGCTTCTGTCAGGCATTGCTCGGCTTTTTGTGGCGACCTATTCAACCAAAATGCGCGGGGGCTACTTACGCTTTCAAGCCCAATATCTTCGGCGTATCCGTATCCCTCGCTGGCAAGATGTCCCAGAAAATTTGCGAGTTGAGTTGATAACAGCGGCAAATGGCCGCGACTTGCAAGCTTGTAACAGCGTGGTATCTAGGCTGTATGACTTGACCTATGATGAACAGTTGGTACTTGTAGGCAACGGAGAGTAAATGGCACTTGATCTTGTTGATTACGAACGAAAGGTTCTTGAGGCTATACAAGCCTTCTGGGGCAATCGCGAAGCAGCGCGGCAAAAGCAAATTGAGTCTGGTAAAGCAGACCAAGGCGAACGCGCAGGCGTCACAGGCGGAAAGAACATGGATGGTTTTATCGCCTTGGTTATTGACCTCGTGCGAGCAAACGGCCTTGCCCATGCGGAGATTCACCAAAAAAGGGCCGTACTGACGCTGCCAGGATATTTTCGACCAACAAAGTTGTGGGATTTACTGATAATACATAAGGGAGAGTTGATCGCCGCCATCGAATTGAAAAGCCAAGTGGGGCCGTCGTTTGGCAACAACTTCAACAACCGAACAGAAGAAGCTATCGGCACAGCCCACGACTTTTGGATGGCCTACCGAGAAGGTGCTTTTGGTAAACAGCCTCGCCCGTTTGTAGGCTGGTTGATGTTGGTCGAGGATGCGCCCGAGTCCAGATCGCCGGTTAGAGATGCCTCGCCACATTTTCCAGTATTCGATGAATTTAAGGGAGCGTCTTACCTCAAACGTTATGATCTTCTTTGCCAGAAGCTTGTGCAGGAGCAACTTTACACAACAGCCGCTGTCATCACTTCACCACGAACCGCAGTGGAAACAGGCCAATTTTCCAGTATGTCGTCCATGACTGACATAAAGACGTTCGCTACATCGCTTGCTGGTCATATAGCAGCAGAAGCGGCTCGATTAGGCTAAGAATGTAGCTAACAATCCATCCTCATTGATTGAAGCAATGAGTTTAAGTGGGATGCCAACGGCGCCGCCTAGCGGTACGGCGCTTTTATCGGCTGAGTTGAGGACTATGACCGAAGATTCCGACGAACCGGCGCTATTGTTATCCGGCGCTTTTCGGAGAAAGTAAGTTACAATGAGTCGCAAATTGTCTAAGGTATTCCACATCCATGAGTCAGCAGTTAACCTTGGAAATCAGTGATGAAATCTACGCAGACTTACAGCGGAAGTCCAACGCAGTCGGCGTATCTATGACGGAGTGGATCGTTACTGTTCTCAGCCGACAAGGTGAAACTGTCACCAGAGTAACGCCATCGCCGGAGCGGCAAGAAGAAGCGCGACAAAAATTCAAGAGTCATGCCGGCGCAATCAGTCTAGGATACGCGACAAGTTCCGACAACCAAGCAATTGATGCTGATCTCGCCAGAGCTTATGCCGATGAGTATTAGGAGCAGAGTGGTTTTGTGCTTCTAGATACATCAGGCTTGTTATGCTATGTCCATTGTGATGACCCCCAGCACAAAAAGGCGGTTCAGTTAGTCGATGGCGCTGGCAGTAGACTCTTGACTCATAGCCATGTTTTAGCTGAGTTGATTGCTCTTGCACTAGTTCGCCGACTTCCTCGGACAAAAGTGTTAGACTTTGTAGTTGACTTGGTTGATAACCCGGACATAGAAACAGTCTGGGTTGATGAGCAACTGCACCGAGAAGCTATGCAGCTTTTGCTTGCTCGGCAGGACAAGGGGTATTCCTTGTGCGATGCGGTTAGCTTTATTCTGATGCGCCAGCGGGGAATAACCGATGGATTGACGACAGATCGCCATTTTGAGCAGGAGGGATTTATTAGACTCCTGCCTCCAGCGAGCTAACGTTGCGTTGGTGCGGACGGCATAGAGGGTATCGGTAGTGCGATCGCTATCGGTGTAGGGTGGATCTCCTAATGTGGCTTCTACTGCTCCACCAATATATTTTTGGGCACGTACCATACTCATTCGTTGAAGCAATGAGTCTAGTGTCATGCCAACGGCGCCGCCTAGCGGTACGGCGCTTTTATCGGCTGAGTTGAGGAATATGACCGAAGATTCCGACGAACCGGCGCTATTGTTATCCGGCGCTTTTTTGTCAACCCTAGTTATCTAGCAGTAGGGTGCGTTCCCTAAAATGCCTTTAAGGTGACGGCGCCGCAGATACCATAAAGAAAAGCGTTCCGCTTATTCTACCTTAAGCGCCGAAGAGGACGCCTTAAATGCCATCCTGTAAGAATACCCTTAGTAAACTTCATCGTGTGTTCCAATAGATTCCAAAAGAATGGCTTGCTGATTTTCATGATCAACGTAAAAATTTAGTTTATCCATTGGGAAATGATCTCCTTGTTTTCTTGGTAAATGATTAATTTAACGTCTGATTTTTGGATAACCTTTTTAATAAAACTTAGAGTGAAAAAATCGTCATAAATATCTGAAGGAACTGCTAAATAAAGAACTCTATTCGGAGTTTTTTTTTCAAGAGCATAGCGATAGTTGATGAATTGACCTAAAGCCGTATGAAATTCAGAAATTGAAGAGGGGCCTAAAAAACTCTTAACTTCAACAGCAATTTTTTGATTATCTCGCTCGGCGGCAATAATCATCTCTGTTCCTAAATCAATATAAAATTCTATGCCTCCTACTTTGAGATAATAGGGATCATGGGTAATTCTCCACCCTTCTTTTTCAAGAGCGTGTTTGACAATCGAGTGGGTGGCATCTCTAGCGGACATAGAAGTTTGTTTGAATTT
>WGLZ01000094.1 GCA_016471375.1 Cyanobacteria bacterium RI_101 | reverse complement strand
GGAGTTTTTCATCCTGTAAAACCAAGACGGTTCCAATCTTAACACTTGAATGGGATTTTGTGAACAAAACGGGGGGTTAAAACCCCCTCGTGTTTTCATCCCCACGCTTAAGCGTGGGGTTTTCAACATCATTTTCGATAAGCGACGCCGTTTTCGGTGCCGTCGTGCTGAATCCAAATTTTGCCATCGATAATATCGAGGTGAAGAAAAGCGCCGTAGATACGATAACCGTTCTGCCAACCGACTTCGACCAGAAGGTAGCGATCGCGCTCTTTATCCAGAATGATTTCAAATTGTACGCCTTCTTCTTCTCCCATGAAGTCGATGTAATCTTGGAAAATTTTTTCGATGACGGCTTAATAATTTTGTTTTAGGGTATTCATTGTGACCTCTCTTCAAAATACCGCCAAGCGCCGCGGTAGTCTTGGACTCGGTCGCATTTTTGAAACGGCGCCGCGTAGGTCAGGGTTCGAGTTACAGCGCCGCCGGGTTGGGTGTCGTCTTGGATTTCGATTTGGAGGGTTCCTTGGGTCATATCGCAAACGTCTTCCCAACCGATGACGCGGTCTTTTTTATTGCCTTTGCGGGGAAGACCGACGCCGGTGAGTCCTTTGCTAGTGGTGAAGACGATGCGCCCGTTCAGGTCGTAATAGGTTTCTTTTTCGTATTGTTGCATGACGGGAAATTGAACGCGATAAATGGTGATCAGTTCTTCGAGGGTCAGACCGAGCGCCATCGCGGCAAGAACGTCGATTTCGACCAGCGCCTGGCGCCGTTCGTAGTCACTGCGGAGGGCGTTGTTTCTCTGCCAGTGAGGGGTTAGGTTCTGGAAAAAGCTCTGATTGAGGCGCGGATCGTCGGGTTTACTCCAGGCGTCTTGGCGGTAGTCGTCCTCCCAGCACTCTTGCCACAGGTCGGCGTAGTACGAGGTAAGGCAGTTTAGGACTAGGGTTCGGCTTTTAATCTGTCGCTTTAATGAAAAATGATCAGGAACAAGGGGAAGAATTTTTAGAATATTTTGATTTGCATGGCCCATTCCAGTACTTTTAACAAAAAAGTCAATAGAAATACTCAACCCCATTGCTAAAAAATCTAAAGTATTGATTCGATCCTTGAATATTGTTGAAATACAAGTATGAACATGACCTAAACCTTTACAAGAAAGAACAGGGATAAAAGTTCTTTCACCTGATTGACTAAGCATTTCTCGACTAGTTACCCGATAAAAATTGGTGACGGGTTCGTTATTCCAAGGGACTTTGGGCGTGCGTTCTAGGTATTCGCTGGGAGAACAGTCGGGGATATAGTTGGTGCGGGGTAAGTAGTCATCAGGAAGAGCGGTTAAATCAACGACATCATAATGACCTTTTTCTGTGCAAATTGCTCTAGGCGTTTTATAAAGTGGTGAACCCACAAAAAAATGAGGGCCGGATAAAATTAATTGATTAGGACTTTCGGGAAATTGAGTCTCCCGGCGAATAGTTTTGTCTTTTTGAGCGTTGACTTCATGCCACATTTCAAGAGCAAAGTATCGATCTTTTAAATCTCCCAATCTTTTGGTTTGCTGGGCAAATTTTTCTAAAACACTCACTAGGTTTTCAGCGTGTAAAGTAGGTAAACGGGCTTCAATAGGAGAAGTTTCTTGATCGTCGTAAAGTTGAGCGAAGAGTTTAAGGCGCTCTAAATTAACGCCAATTAAACGCTTTTGATGACCGGCAAAATTCCAATTATTATTTTCATCTTTAATGCCGCCAACATCTCCAAAACCATTATGGTCAAAACATTCGTCAATGGTTTTTGGGCTAAAGATATTAGCAAGGGTAATAAAATCAACATCGTGACTGCCCGCATAAATATTGAGGCTATATTTAACGCGATCACCAATAGGAAATAAAATCAATTGGTTTTGAAACTGAAAATGATATTTTAACCGCTGATAAATTTCCCGCCGTAGGAGCTTACCCTTGGGATCATCATAAACGCCTTCAGGATGAAGGAAACCCGACACCCCAGACTCATGGCAAAACATCCACGCTTGGGGCAAAAAACACTTAAATAAATTGGTTTGCGACCCTTTTAATAACGGGTAATTCTGGATAGCGTTGAGAAAATTCTGAGCGCCTTCAAAAGCCTCGTACTCCTTCAGATAGGCCGCCAACAACTTCGGATACTCCGCCAACAAATTCGCCCGTTCCTTCGCCAACTGACTAGCCGACAACTTCCGCAGATCGACCATCGGACTATAGTCGCCCAAAATACCGCCCTCCTGCCATTCCACCTTAATCCAGGGCGGATTCCCCAAAATCAAATCAAAACCGCCATGATCCGCAAAAATATCCGCAAACTCCAACTCCCAGTGGAAAAAGCGCTTTTCCGCCGCGACCCGATCCGCCAGCGCCAAACGGGGGAAACGCTCGCACAGCGCCGGGACGCTCACAAAGCCATAGCGCTCCGCCACCTCCCGGGCCATCTCCAGATTCGTCTCCGGGAACAACGGCAACTGCCCCGCCGTTTCCGCCGAGAACGCCGTCTCCTGATCCCCCAAAATCACCGCCAACTCCAGCAAATAGACCTGACGACTCGGCAACAGCGCCGCCTCGCCAATGGGCCAAAACCAGAGCGCGCACCAGTAGTCCATCGCCAACTTCAAACGCCGATAGACCCCCGAATGACTCACCCCCTCCGAACGTTGCTCCTGCAAGAGAATCTTATCCTTCATCTCCAACGGCGACGCCGCCCCGACAGAAGCCGACGGTTGCCCCCAAATCCCCAACCCGTCCGTCGTCCGCGCCCGCAGGGCCCGGAGTTCCTGGGCATGACGGCGCCAAAGCTCATCCGCCCGCCGACTCAGAGACAACAAACGCTCGATCTCCCAATCCTCCCAAAACTCCCTCACAAACTCCCGGCGCCAACGGTTAATCGCCTCAATCTCCCCAGACGCCAACGCCTTTACCACCTTGTCCCCATAATTCGCCATGCCCGCGTCCGGCAAAAGAAAATGAAAAACAGACCCCGGCGGAATCGACTCCGACAACAAAACCCTCTGCGGCGCTTGGTCTTGCCAAATCGTTTTTTGCTTCTTGCTCCGGGGAATCAAACCCTGGTCATAGACCTGACGCCGAGCGCCGATGAGAGAATTGCCACAATGTAACTGCGTCCCAAACCAAGGCACAAAAGCCCGCCCCCCCTCCGGGCGATAAATACAGTTTAACCAAAGAGACACCTCCGCCAACTCCACCGCCACCGGATTCAGGTCAACCCCAAAAACATTCCGATCCGCCAAAAACATCTTCACCTTCTGCTTCTCCCCCAGAACCTCATCGTGGGGAATCCGGCGCCCCAGCTCCTCCTGCTTCAACGCCAGATAAGACTCCGCCAACTGATTAATCGCCTCATTCAAAAAAGCGGCGCTGCCCATAGCCGGCTCGCAGATCCGCAGAGCCAGAATATCGTCCGCCCCCTTGCCCTTCAACAACTCCTTCAGCGCGTACTTCACCAGACAACGGGTCAACGACTCCGGCGTGTAATAGGACGCCGACTTTTCCCGGTCTCGCCCCGCCAAACGATAGATAAACGTCCCCTTAGGGTAGGCGCGGGGCGTCCCGTCCGAGTTATAGACCCGCTCCGCCTCCTCGTACTGCTCCCAATCCTCAGCCTTAACAAAATAACCCGCGTCCAACAGATTCGGCTCCGAGTCCGAAGCCCGCTTCACCTCGTAGAGATCCGTCTCCGCGAAAAAGCCCCGAAAACAGAGCAGAGCCTCATAGACCGCCCCCAACTGGTTAATGCCCAACTGCGCGTAGGAAATCCGCCCCCGGCGCTGGCCGGGCTTAGCCCGAGAAAGGGACATCAACTCCATCACCCGACGCAAAGTTTGATTGCGAAACCTGACCCGGTTTAACAACGGCGATCGGGCCGGATCAAAGAGATGACTCTTCAACGGCGCTAGGGTAAAAGAATCATAACTAAACCCCGCCGTTAACCCGTCCTCCTCAAAATTCAGCGCCGACTGACTGACCCGCTCCGGCGGATAGCCCTCCCAGACCAGCTTAAATAAAAGCTTGAGGGACAGATCCAGAAAAAAACCCTCGTCGTCCTCCCTCTCCCGCAGATCCGCCTGCTCCAAATCCCGTAAAGACTCCAAACTATAGCCCTCCCGGTAAATATCGGCGTCCATCGGCGCGTAACCCAACTCCCGCCGCGCCTCGATATAGAACAGGAACAAAAGCCGATACATATAACGCAGACACTCCAAAGAAAGCTGGTCCGCGTCCAACCGCTCCCCAAAAATCCCCGCCTTCAGCTTCGTTTTTAAATACCAGACCGCCTCATTGCCCAATAGTTCAATGGCTTCCCGTAGAGCGAACTTGAGGTCGTCGGAAACCGAATAGGCGTGACGGTGGGAATTATCATCCAGATCGTCCAGCAGAGGCGTTCCCTCCATTGGACAGGTGTGCTCCCGGTGCAGGAGCGTGGCGGCGGCCAACAAGGCGTCCCCCTCCCGGCGGGACAAAATATCCCCCAGATCAAAGCTCAACAAACGGGACGCGTTCCACTTGTAGCGGTCGATTAAGATGACTTGATCCAAGCTCGCCAGAATCACCCAACGGGGCGGCGTCTCCTGGGCGAAAACCAGACCGGAAACCGCGTCCTCCAAGGTCAAATCGGCCAACAACGCCAGTTCCGGCGGCGCCTCTCCGTCCCAGGGCGGCGGCCCCAAAGATAAAACGTCCGCGACTTCCTCCGGCGCCGGCAGACCCTCCAAAATCCAGAGCAGGGGTTGGTTATCGCCCTTCTTGACCTCCCCCAGAATCGGCAGAACCCGCCCGTCCTCCAAACCCCGCAGTTGGGGCCGTAGCTCGTACCCCAACACCGGCAGGAACTCCGCCAGCCACTCCCGTTGAGTCGCCAGCCGCTCTTCCGGCGCTTTTTGTTGACGGAACCGCTCCCGCAGACGAAAATACCGCCCGGCCAGCGCCGCCAACTGTTTCGGAGGGGACGGCGCCTTGACTCCTTCCCGATCGGCGCTTTCCTCCCCGGCGCTCCACCGCTGGGCCACCCCTTTAATGTCGTCCTTAAGAATGGCGTCGAGGTAGTGGTTGGAGTAGAACTCGTTCGCGTTGGTGATTCCCGTAAAAGACATGGACTATTCGCTGGTCTTTAAACTTCGTCAGTAGGCAGATTCTTCCTCCACGATAAAGGATGTCGGTGAAGATGCATAACAAAAATAATGAGAACTATAGCGGCATTCTTTTGGCTGAGGGACAAATCAAGGGTTGCCCGTCGGCGTTGCTCAGGGGCGACTACGCTCAGGGCGCGAGGGCTGAGCGTAGCCGAAGCCCGTCTCTCATGGAACTGAAAGCCACTGTATTATCATTAGGGTAATAAATAAAAACTTGAGCAATTTTTAGGCCGATAAATGCTAAAATCTCGTTGATCAAGCGTTAAAATTGTCACAATATTTAATCGTTCAGCAATCGCCATTACAGTGGCATCGACAAAATCAATGCGACTGTCTGAATATTGTTCGAGAATATCAGCCGTTCTTAAAATGTCTTCTGAGGTGATAGGAGTAACTGAAAAGCGACTTTTAGATAATCCCTTTAGGAAATTGACAACGGTTTTAATGCCGGATTCTCGTCCAATTAAATAGGCAACTTCAGCCAATACCGTTTGTGGCGTCAGGATAATTTGATAGCTAAGGTAGCATTTTTTGACAATTTCATGCTTTGGGTCGGATAGGTTAGTCAGGGCGACAATAAAGCCGGTATCGGCAATGACTATTTCCATGTCCATCCTGAATGATTGTTGATTTCTTGCGCTAGGATTTCTTCAGATTTTTCAGCTAAATCAGACGAGCCGGAAAAAAGACCAATGAGGGGATCTAGTTCAGGGCTTTCGGCTGGGTTTTGCGGATTAATTTGTTGGATAAGTTGGAAGACTTGATCAAGGGCCTTTTCAGGAAGGCGGTCAATTTCTTGGTGAATAGTTTGGCGCAGTTCGCTAATGGTCATGGCAATTAGGGATAAAGAGTTAGGAAGTTTACTTAATAGGACATTGCGTTTTAGTGAACTAGGCTGATGTTTGTAAAGGAATTTGTCGCCATGAATTGTCGTTTTTTTCAGCGCCGCGCTGGGCGGAGTAGGGGTCTGGCTCTGAACATTTTAACCGCTCTCCCCCCGGAGCGCCGCAATAATTTTGATATAGGGAGCGGGTTCCGTGGTCAGACTTTCTTCCACCCAACGGCGCTGATCCTCAAAAATACGATCAATACGGTTTTTCTCCCTGTCTTTGCGAGACTGAGCGACAGAACCGGAGTCGGCGCCGTCGCCAAAGCGGAGTTCTAACTGACGAGCGTGCCCCTCCCAGAGCGCGTCTAGGCGCTGACGCTGTTGGGCCAGTTCCGGCTCGATCCGTTCCATAAAGGCTCGGCGCTCCGCCAACAGGACTTGAACCGCTTGCTCCACCGCCACGGCCCGGAGTTCTAACAGACTCTCCGGCGCCGTCCCCAGGGAGTTGGGAATCGGTTGTTTCCCCAAACGCGTCCGCTCCAGGGTCTCTTCAAAATCCTCCACTCGCCGAAACTCTCCCCCCTCGAAGACGGCGCTGAGCCAGCGATTAATCAAAGGATGTCCCCGTCGATTGGGAATCACCCCGGTCAGGATAAAGACCGCTTCCCGGGGGCCCAACCCCTGGGGCAGAGTCAGGATCGGCGCTTGATGACGCCCAAAGTGAGTCATACAACGGTCGCCCAGCCATTCCAGAACCGGGTGCAACGGCCAAAGATATTGGAGCGACGGCCAGGAAACCTCAGACCGGCGGGCCGCTTCCCACGCCCGAGCGATCCGCCGTTTATCGGCGCAGAGGGTCAAGGGTTGACCCGAGGGGGGCAGAATCTCCGAGGGCAACCGTTCGTAGCGCCGTCTCAATTCCTCCGGCGGGGTTAGCTGGATGGTTTCTGCCTCCGGCGCTGAATGGATCTGAAGTTCCGTCGTTGCGGCGACGGCCTCCAGGGCGCAGGCCGCGTACTGGAAATCACTGGCAAAGAGACTGGGCCACTGTTTAACCGACTGCGCCTCGGCGTCTGGAGCGCCGTCCGAATCCCAGTCCAAAAAGGCGAAAAAATCCTCCTCCTCCCCGGCCGGCGGCGCTAATCGGCGCTCAAAATCCTCGGCGCTGTCCCCCCGCTCAATGGCCATAGCGGTAATCCGGGCTTCCTCGTCCACGTCAAAGACGCCCATAAAGGCGGAGGGATCGCCAATATTCAACGCCGCCTGCTCGTCCTTCTTGAGAAGCGTTTGGATAATCCGCTCCGCTTCCCCCATGCGGGGATGACGGGAACGACTGAGGAGGTAGCGAATCTGGGGTTGTTGTTCCTGTCCGTAGCGGTCAATGCGACCATTGCGCTGTTGGAGGGCCATGAGGGACCAGGGAATATCAAAATGGACGAGCCGATAGGACAGATAGTGCAGATTAATCCCCTCCGAGGCCACATCCGTCGCCACCAACACCCGCAGAGGCTCCTTTTCGTTGCCAAAGCGCTCAATGACCGCCATCTGCTCCACATCCGCCATGCCGCCCCGCAACGTGACGACGGCCTCCGCCGGCAGAGCCAGATCCGGCCCCAAATGGCTCGCCAGAAACTTCATCGTCTCTAGGCGCTCCGTAAAAATCACCAGCCGGTCTTGAGGGTTTCGCCCGTCCCAACCAAAACCGGCGCCGTCAGTCTGGGTAATCAGTTTCAGCAGGGTTTGATATTTGGAAAAGTCCTCCTTGTCCACGGCGCCGACCGCCGCCAGCAACTCCCGCAACTCCGCCAGATCCGCCCCAAAAGCCGGATTTTTCAACGCTTCCAGATTACGAATCCGGGTCTGGAGCGTCTGCGAACACGCCATTGGGCTAGAGAGCAGAGACTTGAGCAGAAAGGTCTTGAACAACAATCCCGCCTGACGTTTCTCGTTCGTCCCGGCTAGAGCGATCCGACTCAACCGCTCAAAAGCTTCCTCCTCCGCGGGAGAAGCCGGCGCTTCGACGGCCAAGGCCCGGCGCTCTGGCAATCTCTGGGCAAGCTGATGGGCGACATCCTTTTTAAAGCGCCGCACATACAGATCCCGAATATCTTCCTTGGTGTAGTTAGACTCGTTGGCAATAGCCGTTGGATCTAACATATTCATTAAACTAGCGAAACTCTCCGGGCGACCATCGTGGGGCGTCGCCGAGAGCAGAATCAAGGCGTCGGAGCGGGTGGAAAGACGGGCCGCCAGCCGCGCCCGCAGAGAAGCGCTCTGCCCCTGACCCCGTCGCGCCACATTATGGCACTCGTCAATCAGAATCACATCCCAATAGGCCTGCTCAATGTAGGCTCGGTACTCCCGGTCTTGTTTGAGGGTGTCGATGGAGATAATCGCCTTGTCGTAGTAGTGGAAGGGGTTATGGTTGGCGGGGATACGGGAGCGAATCCGTTGAATGCCGAGGGAATCCAGCCGCGTCAGCGGAATGGTAAAGCGAGTCCAAAACTCCTTCTGGAACTGGCTCAGCATACTCTTGGTCGTGACCGCCAGAATCCGTCGAGCGCGTCCCCGGCGGATCAATTCCGCAATGAGAATACCCGCCTCCAGGGTTTTCCCCAATCCCACCGCGTCGGCGATTAAGAGGCGTTGCCTAGGCGTCTGTAGCGCCTTTAGAGCCGGAGCCAGTTGAAAATCCAGCGCGTCCATAGCGCCTTGATGACCCACATAAAGACAGCCGTCCGTCGGCGCTGTCTGCCGTAGATGGGCTTCGATAAACAGCAGAGACCGGCGAAACCCAGGGGAGTCGTCCAGAACTAAGGCCGTCTCCTTCGGATCGAGAACCGTCAAGTCTGTTTCCAGATCTGCGATAAACTGACGCCGCTTACCCTTGATAAAGTGACTGAGACCGATAGCCTCAAAAGCCTGGGCGCCGTTCTCCGAACACTTAATCGACCGAACCAACCATTCGGCGTCTCGAACAACAACGCGGGCGCCGGGAGCGAGGGTAGGCATAGAACCAGGTTTAATCTCTTGAGTTTAATTCCGCTTTTTAAGCTATAACGAATTGTAGCAAATAGATAAGAAAACCAAACCGCTCAAACTACTGAAGTAGCTCTTTCTGAAGTAGCTCTTTAACCGTTTTCTCTTGGCCGCCGGGTTGTAGATAAAGGGCGCATTCTCTCAGAACTTCGGCAGGCTCGACCTGATGGGTCTGACACCAACAAGCGATCGCTTTATCCGCTAAGGCCTCGATTTCATCGGCGTCCACAAAAGCGATCGGCTCTTCCGGCTCGCATTCAATCAAATTCAGTAAGCGCTCGGGAGGATAATTTAAGCACCTCTCCTCCCTCGGAGAATAAACAACCAGTTTATATTCGTCTTGAAAGAACAAGAGCAAATATAGCAAAATTGACGAACCTTGGTAATTTAAGGCGCTGACTAAATCACTGTTTAACGTCTCCGCTTCTTCCCGAACTTCATGCAACTTTTTCATATGCTGATAAAATATAGAAACTTCGGAATCATCTAAATTTTCAAAATCCAAGATCCCTGTGGTGACATCAATATCAGGAGCAATTTCAGGCATATTAATACGCTGAGAGTCTTCTTGAGTCAGAACAGGCACAAGAGTCACCTTTCTTGATTCCCTATGGCGGTCTATTAATCTGTCCCAACGTTTAGTAATATTAACCGCTTCTTTTTGAATATCTTCAACTTGAGCAAGCTTAGGAATAAAGGTAAAAAGCTTAACTTCCCTAAATGTATCCCAAGGTCTTAAAACCCGACCCGCTCTTTGAATTGGCTCAATGGGAGTCCAGGATAAATCATAATTAATCACCACAGACGCGTCCTGCATATTAACTCCAATTCCGTAATTATCAGTTGTGATAAAAACATTGTAAGTATCGTCTGGATTATAGCTAGTATAGTGATTAGCGATAGGCGCAAATTTTTGGATCGCTTTCTCTACTTTACCCTGAGACTTGACGAAAAAATCGTAGTAACTTGATTTTTTTTTCCTTTCTATTGTGCTAAATACTTTCAGATCGGCGAAGCGTCTTGTAATTTCTTGTTCGATATAGAACACCGTTGAATGAAAACCGCAAAATATAACGATTTTCTCGGTCTTGGAATAAGTTTCAATAATTTTGAGTAAGCGTTCAGAGGGTTACGAAACAATAGGGGATTCGTCGTCCGCAGGAGAAAGAGGTAGTAAGGAAGGAGAAGGGCGGTTCAAACGAGAGGAGCGGAAGGTTTCAGAAAGAAAATCAAGCACGTCTCGTTGCTGGGCAT
>WGLZ01000059.1 GCA_016471375.1 Cyanobacteria bacterium RI_101 | reverse complement strand
ATCTAGGGTTGCCCTTCGGCTACGCTCAGGGCGCGAGGGCTGAGCGTAGCCGTGCCACACTGAGCTTGTCGAAGTGAAGCCCGTATCTCACTTGACGGCCTACCGCTATAGAATTCTGGGATGTTTGACAACGTCTGTAAATATCTTGCGGAAACCTTTTCCGAAGACTATGCCGCTTGGCTCCTCGGCAAACCCGTCGCCCTGACTACTCTGAGTCCTAAAGAACTCTCCTTAGAACCAATTCGGGCCGACTCCCTCATTTTGGAGCAATCCGACGATCTCGTCCTCCACCTCGAATTTCAAACCGAACCCGATGAAACCATGGGTTTTCGGATGTTGGATTACCGAGTCCGGGTTCATCGGCGCTTTCCGAACAAGACTATGCGCCAAGTGGTCGTTTACCTGAAGAAAACCGGCTCTCCCTTGGTTTACCAAGATACTTTTCAACTGGGGGAAACCCGCCACCGCTATTGCGTCATTCGCCTGTGGGAAGAATCTGCGGCGCCGTTTTTGAACAGTCCGGGACTTTTACCCCTAGCCGTCTTGACTCAAAGCCAGGATCCGACGGAACGATTGCGGGAAGTGGCGTTAGCTCTGGGTACAATAGAGGACAGAAGAGCGAAAGCCAACTTAACCACCGCTTCCGCCGTCTTTGGGGGACTATTGGTTAAGCCAGAATTAATTAGAACAATCTTACAGAGCGACATCATGAAAGAGTCCGCCATTTATCAGGAAATCTTGCAGGAAGGAGAACAAAGAGGTCTCCTTCAAGGGAAGCGGGAAGGCAAGTTAGAAGTCGCTCAAAGACTACTTGAGAGAGGATTGCCTATTTCAGAAGTGATCAGCATAACTGGATTAAGCGCCGGAGATCTCAAGCATATCGCGTCAAAGCGCCAATGACTTGATAATTAACCTCACCGGTATTAGGGGATCAGGGTAATAAGCCCAGCTTATTTTTTCTGAAAGCCTTATGAAATCAGAGACATAGCAAATGTCCCTCGGGCTTAATGGTTCGATCCGGACTCTTAAACTCTGCCATTCCCAGAAAGAAGAGTAATTTAGTTTAAAGAACAAATTGAACCATTAAACATCCCTTTCGGATCAACCCTAATTGGCGCAGGCGACACACCCCTCTTCCCCTTCCTTAAAGTTGTCCCGCTGGACGGTGCGGATATAATAAATGGCCTTACAGCCGATTTCCCAGGCAAGGATCAGGGCGTCGAAAATATCCTTGGCGTTCAGCGCCCGCTCCGGTTCTTCGGGGAAGTAAATCCCTTCGTTGAGGTTAAACAAAAGCTCCATGGAGATGCCGGTATCGATCCAGTTTTGAATGGCCGCGACGGCCCGGATCACCTTTTCTTGATGCAGGGTTTTGTTTTCGGGATAAAACCAGAAACAATTATTGATAAAGGGCGGAGCGATGGGAACCGCGCCTTTGGCCCATTTATCGTAGAAAAAGCGGCTATAGACGGGCAAGATGCTAGCGGTACAGCCCTGCACTAGGGAAGAAGAGGTGTTGGGAGCGATGGCGGTGATGTGGGAGTTGCGAATGCCGTGGGTTTGGATTTCCTCCGCCAGTTTGACCCAGCGCTCCGGTTTGGCGGCCCGGCGCTGGAACCAGTCCACGGGGCGGGAGTTGATTAAAAGTCCTTTGCTCCAGTCGCTACCGGCAAAGGCGGGATAAGCGCCGCGCTCCTTCGCCAGTTCCATGGAGCTTTGGGTGCACCAATAGCCCATTTCTTCAAAGAGGTTGCTGATTTCCGACAAATGGTCGTAACTCAAGCGCCGCTTGGCCAACCAATCCGCCAAGCCCATCGCGCCGACGCCGATGGTGCGGTATTTGTTGTTATGGCGCTGGGCGTCCTCAAAGGGCGAGCGGGTAATCTCGATGGTGTTGTCCAGCAAGCGGACGGCGATTTGGCTAATGACGGGGACTTCTTTGTCGTCTAGGTTGGCTAGGTTTAAACTGACTAAATTGCAGGAATGAGCCTCGGCGCCGGGTTTGACGTTACTAAAACTTTCGGTGCAGAGATTGACCCCCGGAATATAGCCTTCGTGTTTATTGGGATTGGCTCGGTTAATGGCGTCCTTAAAAGCCAAATAGGGCATCCCCGTCTCCACCTGGGCCCGCATGATTTGTTTAAATAACTCCCGCGCGTTGACCCGTTTATAGAGGTGAATTTTCCGGTCTAGCTCCGCTTCGATTTGAGCGTAGGCCTGCTCGAAAGCCTCCCCCCAGAGTTCCGCTAGCTCCAGACCCAACTGAGTCCGCACTTCGTAGGGATCGACGAGAATCCAATCCTGTTTATTGACCACCCGGCGCATAAACTCGTCGGCGATCACCAACTGGGGAAACACGTCGTAGGCTTTCCGGCGCTGGTCGCCGTTCTCCGCCTGCATTTCCAGAAACTCCGGCACGTCCAAGTGCCAGACGTCCAGACCCACCGTCACGGCGCCGGCCCGGCGGCCCCCTTGATTGACGGCGATGGCGGTGTCGTTGAGGAGCTTAATCCAAGGAATCACCCCTCCGGAGGCGTTGGGTTTGCCCATGACCCAGGAGCCAGTGGCCCGGATGCGGCTCAGGTTAGTGCCCACGCCGCCGCCATTTTTGGAGATCCGGGCGGCGTTGGTAATTTCGCCAAAGATACTTTCCAGATCGTCGTCAAAGGCGGTGATGAAACAGGAGGTTAAAGACCCCCCCGGCACCCGCAGATTAGCCAGGATGGGCGTCGCTAGGGAAATCTTGCGGGCGGCGATGGCTTCGTAAAAGCGCCGGGCCCACTTGAGACGGGCTTCCGGTTTTTCCACCGAGGCCAGCAACAGGGCGCAGGTTAACAGCGCCTCCTGGGGCAATTCGTTGGGGAGGAGGTAACGGCTGACGAGGAGCACGGCGCCGGCGTAGTCGTAATCGGTGTCCCAATCGGAGTTGATCCAACAGCCGGCCTCCTTCAGCTCTTCGTCGCTATAGACCCGCAGGCGCTCGTCGTACTGCCCCCCGGCGACTTTATTTTTAACGGTTTTGAGGTAATGTCCGTACTGGTAGCCCCGACTGACTAGGGTGTCTTTCCACAGACTCCAAATCTGGAGCCGCCCCGCCACGTAGCGCCAATCGGGTTGCT
This sequence comes from Cyanobacteria bacterium RI_101, assembly GCA_016471375.1. Classification (GTDB taxonomy): domain Bacteria; phylum Cyanobacteriota; class Cyanobacteriia; order Cyanobacteriales; family Microcystaceae; genus Synechocystis. The sequence goes on along the minus strand of WGLZ01000059.1, from coordinate 35,229 downwards.
CCGGGTTGCACATCTCCAGAGCGCAACTAATCAAATTATCCTGAATCTCTCGGGTGCTAATGCCGTCCCGCAGTCGGGTGGTCAGCCCCGCCTCTAGGGCGATGGAATTGACCTCTAACCCCGCGCAAGCCCAATCCACCACCGCTCGGATTTTGCCGATGTTTAAGGCTGCGCTGGAGCCGTCCCGGCGAATCACCTGAATTTTGTGAGTCGTTCCGCCAAGACCCTGGGTAGGGAGGGAGCCGTGGACTGGAGCGGAGGAAACCGGCGCCGGGGTAAGGGTGGGTTGCATAGGGTCTGGAAAATGGGGGAAAGGGGGCTAGGGCGGTATATTTAGCGTTTTACTCGACGGTCTCGCCCTAGATGTGGCACTTTATCTTAGCGGATGACTCAAGATTTTTCTAGCCCCTGGCCGGTAGATTCAGGGTAACGTTTTGGGGAAAAGGCCATTGCGCTCGATTTGTCCTAACGCCTGGGAAGGCTATACCCTTAACCGGCGCTGGGTCGGATGTTCAACGAAAAAAAGGGGGGAAATTTCCCCCCTTCTGATTTTAAAATGTTCGCCTTAACTTAGAGGGCGTTACCCCGAGGCAGGACTTCTTCAGGGAAGATGAAGTTCTCGTGGGGTTGATCCTGGGGCGCCATCCAAGCGCGCATCCCTTCGTTCAACAGAATATTTTTGGTGTAGAAGGTCTCAAATTCGGGATCTTCCGCCGCCCGCAGTTCCTGAGAGACAAAGTCGTAGGCCCGCAGGTTCAGCGCCAAACCGACGATGCCGATGGAACTCATCCACAGGCCCGTCACTGGAACAAACAGCATAAAGAAGTGCAACCAGCGTTTGTTGGAGAAAGCGATGCCAAAGATCTGGGACCAGAAGCGGTTCGCCGTCACCATGGAATAGGTTTCTTCCGCTTGGGTGGGTTCAAAAGCCCGGAAGGTGTTGGCTTGGTCGCCGTCCTCAAAGAGGGTGTTTTCCACCGTGGCGCCGTGAATCGCGCAAAGGAGAGCGCCGCCGAGGATGCCCGCCACGCCCATCATGTGGAAGGGGTTGAGGGTCCAGTTGTGGAAGCCTTGCAGGAAGAGGATAAAGCGGAAAATGCCCGCCACCCCAAAGCTGGGGGCGAAGAACCAACTAGATTGTCCCAAGGGGTACATCAGGAAGACGCTGACGAAGACCGCGATGGGGCCGGAGAAAGCGATGGCGTTGTAGGGACGGATGCCCACCAGTCGGGAAATTTCAAACTGGCGGAGCATAAAGCCAATCAAGCCAAAAGCGCCGTGGAGCGCCACGAAGGGCCAGAGACCGCCGATTTGGCACCAGCGGGTAAAGTTGCCCTGGGCTTCGGGGCCCCAGAGGAAGAGCAGGGAATGGCCGAAGGCGTCGGCGGGAGAAGAGACCGCCACCGTTAGGAAGTTGGCGCCTTCGAGGTAGGAGCTAGCCAACCCGTGGGTATACCAGGAGGTGACAAAGGTGGTGCCGGTGAGCCAGCCCCCTAGAGCCAGAAAGGCGCAGGGGAAGAGCAGAATACCGGACCAGCCGATAAAAACGAAACGATCGCGCTTAAGCCAGTCGTCGAGGACGTCAAACCATCCTCTTTCGACCGGGGCGCGTCCGACTGCGATGGTCATAGAGTCAAATCCTCTTGCGGTAGAAAGCAGGGGCAAGATTTTTTCAAAAAGGGACGCGGGCTAAGATGTGGAGCCAGTTGGGTAAGAGTCCATTGTCCTATAAGACGGAACCCTTGCAAACTAGGAACGGCGAGGGGAAGCGAGACCCCTAACGATTCGCCGTCGCCCCCGGGGAGCGCCCGGAGACGATCCACCATTTTCTTAAAAGAGACCTAAGCAAAAATGCTTAGCCTCCAAGGGGTTGGTAGAGTTTACCAAAAATCTACTCCCATCATTATTAGCAAAAAATTTACAATTTGACATATTCCCGCTCAGGTTCTCCCGGAGAAGGTTCTGGGCGACTCAATTTCGGGACAAAGCAGGATTCCCCCGGCGCCGGGACTCAGGGGCTACCGTTACACACAAGTGTCAGAACCCCCTCTAACCCTCGTTTTGCCCCCCCAGCCCCCCAATTTTGGGGGGAGTTCGGAGCTTTTCTGAGTTCAAAGTCCCCCAGAATTGGGGGATTTAGGGGGCGAGATAAGGTTAATGACAAAACCAAAGACTTGTGTGTACACGGTAGTTCGTTCCTAGGGGGAACCGCGTTAAACAAGCGTTAGGGCCAGCGCCGATTTAAGAGGTCTTGCCAAGCGAGGGTTTCCGTATCAAGGTTCACCCGAAAAGGCGATTCCTCGGCGCCGAAAGCTTCAAAGTTTTCAACTTGTTGGCGTAATAGCGCCGCGGTGGCGTCGGAAATATCCCCCCGGCGCTGTTCTAGGCGTTCCCTTAGGGTCGTTAACTGAGCCTGGCAGTGAAGCATGGTTAGGGGTAAGCCCTGAGCTTGGCAGAAGTTAAGAATTTTTTGTCGATCCGCCCGGCGGTCGTATTTGGCGTCGAGAATGACTCGCCAGCCTTGGCGGGCTAATTCTAACCCCCAATTTTGTAAATATTGGTAAGTTTGCAGGGTTCGCTCCGGGGTATAAAGATCGGCGCCGCCCTGGGCGGTTACGGGCAGTCCGGCTAACTGTTTGCGAATCGCGTCGGAGCGGAGATGGAGAGCGCCGATCTGGGGCGCGAGGTAACGGGCGACGGTGCTTTTCCCCGCCCCCGACAATCCTGAGAGTAAAATCACTTCCCCGGTTTGAGGTTGGGTATAGCGCCAGGCTTGGCGGTAATAATTTTGGGCGGTTTCTAAGGCGGTCGCTTTTTCCTGGGGGGAAATTTGCGGATCGTCCAGCAGAAAAGAGGTCACCTTGGCTCGCACATAAGCCTGACGACTGAGATAAAAGGGCAATAAAGACACGCCTTCCCAATCCCCCGTTTGCTCTAGGTAGGAATTGAGAAAAATTGTCCCCAAATCTCGGCGCTCTTTGGCTTCCAGATCCATGACGGTAAAGGCGATATCGTACATAACGTCCACAAAGCGGAAAGGTTCGTTAAACTCGATCCGGTCAAACAGTTGCAATTTTTCCCGCCAGTAACAAATATTTTGTAAATGGAGATCGCCGTGGCATTCTCGGATTTTCTCCCCCTGAATCCGGCGCTGGAATAGCTCTGAATTTTCCTCGAAGAAGCGCCGGTCAAAGGCGCGGGTTTCCTGATACTGACTCTCAGTTTGAGCGACGCCGATATATTTTTCCGTGGCTTTAAAATTATCCATAATCGCATCTTGAATTTTCTCGACTTGTCCAAAACTCTGGATGTAAGAATTCGTTTGAGTTTGAGCGTGAAACTCCGCCACGGTTCGCCCCAATTCCTGGATCAACTCCGGGGTTAATCGCCCCGCTTTAAAGAGATTAATCAACAAACAGGACTGGGGAAACTGACGCATTCTCAGGGCGTAGTCCGCTAGGTTTCCTAAAGGTTGATTGACCCAAACCCTGCCCTCGCTATCTTGATAAAGGGGAACAACTTGATCGTAAATATCCGGGGCGATGGGTTGATTCAGCGCCAATTCCTGCTCTAGATAAAATTTCCGTTTCTCTAAGGTGGAAAAATCGAGAAAACCAAAATCCACCGGCTTTTTCACTTTATAGGCGTAGTCTCCTGTTAGGAAGACCGCCGAGCAATGGGTTTGCAGGACTTCAATCGGTTGAGTAACCGGGTGAGGATAGGCCTGAGCGTTCTGGAGTTGAGCGATTAAATCGGCAAGCATTGGCGACTTATCCTTGGTTAAAACGGTAAAGCAAGCCTAAACCTACGGCTAAACCGATTAAATTCGGCGCCCAAGCCGCCGGCGCCGGAGACAGAATCTCCGCCATGCCTAGACTGCCCGCCGCGAACCCGACTAAATAGTAGGCGAAAACAATAAAAACGCTGAGACCAAAACCCGTAGCCCGACTCAGGCGCTGGGGCCGAGCGCCGACGGCCATACCCACCAGTCCAAAGACGACGCAGACGAAGGGAAAGGCGGCTTTTTGCTCGGTGCGCACCTGAAAAAAATTTAGTTTTTTACGATCCCCAATTAAGCGCAGAATATCCATATAGGCCCTCGCTTCCCGGATATTCATTTCGTAGGGGTCCCGACCCTGAAGCGCGAAATCAAAGGCGGATTTGGGCAGTTCCACCAGTCGGCTCTGAAACGGTTCCGATTCCTGATAGGAGGCGTCTTTTTTCAAAGGATAAACGGCGCCGCCAAAAAAATCCCAACCCCGGCGCTGGGGATTCCAAGCGGCTTGGTCGGAAATAATAATTTTATTGAGACGGGAGCCAGACCACTGTAAAACCGTTAGCTCCTCCATGGTTTTGCCGTCGAAGCGCTCGGCGTAGATTAACCGTTTTAATCTTCTTTCGGTTTTACCCTGGGGGGTTTTCACCTCCTCAAATTCCGGGTAAAAAATATCGCGATTTTGCCAAAAGGGATGTTCTTCCTGGATGGAATCCACCAAAATCGCCGTGGCCCGATAGTTAGCCGCTGGGACGACCCACTCGCCGACGCCGTAGGTTAACCCCGTAGCCACAAGACTTAAACAGACCACGGGAACCGCTAAGCGAAATAAGCCGGCGCCGCAGGCCCGGAGCGCCACCAATTCGCTATCTCCCCCTAGGCGCCCAAAGGTGAGCAAGGCGCTCAGGAGAACGGCGATGGGCAGGGCGTAGGCCAAAAATTCCGGCACTTTGAGGAGGAGAATTTCCAGCGCCTGCTCAAGGGGTAAATTTTTTTCGACGATTTTATTGCCCAAATCCGAGAGGTAGCCAATGGCCACCCCGAAACTGGCCACTAAACCGACGCTAAATAAAAACGGAGGAACCAATTGTCCCGCCAAATAGCGGTCCATCAGCGGCGGGGAGAGCCAATGGGCTAAACGGGGGAGACGAAGACGGCTCGGAGCGGTCCAATACATAGCGAACAATTCACCCAAAAGAAAGCCGACTACCGCCCCTAGGGACGAGTCGGCTGGGTTCCCCGGTTCCAGGGAGAGAAATTAGCTTTCCCGGCTGAGGACTTCGTTAATCTGCCGGAGGGCGGCGGCGCCGATGTTAATGGCCGCCCAGGTCGCGGCGATGATCAAGGGACTTAGGACAATTACAATACGCCAATCCATAGATTACTGCCTCGAAGGTGAATCAAAAATGTTAAGTTTTCTAAATTATCCCCCATATATAACCTAAACTCGCCCCCTTGGGAATCGGCGCCGGCTATTTTGCTTGGGCGTGGGCCTGAGCCAGACGGGCGTAGCGTTGGGCGTGACGGATTAAGTCCCGGGCCTGCTCCTCGGTTACCGGACGAATCACCCGCCCCGGCGCCCCCAGGGCGAGGGAACGGGGCGGAATCGATTTAGTAATCACCGAGCCGGCGCCGATAATACTGCCGGCGCCGATCCTGACCCCGTCTAAAATAATGGCGCCCATGCCGATTAAACAGCCCTCTTCTAGATAGGCGCCGTGGATCACCGCCCGGTGCCCCACCGTGACCCAGCGCTCTAAAACCGTCGGCGTTCCCGGATCGCCGTGGATCACCGCTCCGTCCTGGACATTGGTTTCTTCGCCGATCTCAATCCGCTCCACATCTCCCCGGACTACGGCGCTGTACCAAACACTGGAGCCGGGGCCGAGGGTTACGCGACCCATGACAGTGGCGGTCGGCGCCACAAAGGCCGCGGCGCTCAGGTCGGGGAGGTCTAAATAAGCGGGAAAGTCTTCCATGGTGGGTTAAGGGAGCCGGACTCCGCCAGATAGCGCTCTATATCTTAAAATAAATTAACACTTCCCCCAAACGGCCCCTAATCCCTATTGGGGGTTATTTTGATCGCTAAACCCTGAATAACTATGAAAGACCTCTCTCTCTACCGCAATATTGGCATTTTTGCCCACGTGGACGCGGGAAAAACCACCACTACAGAAAGAATTCTGAAACTGACGGGTAAAATTCATAAAATCGGGGAAGTCCACGAAGGCGCCGCCACCACTGACTTCATGGAGCAGGAGCAAGAGCGGGGCATTACCATTCAATCCGCCGCCACCAGTTGTTTTTGGCAGGGACACCAGTTCAACATTATTGACACCCCGGGGCACGTTGACTTCACCATCGAAGTCTATCGCTCCCTCAAGGTGTTGGACGGCGGCATCGGCGTTTTTTGCGGCTCCGGCGGGGTGGAACCCCAGTCGGAAACCAACTGGCGCTACGCCAACGACTCCAAGGTCGCTCGTTTGATCTATGTGAATAAACTCGACCGCACCGGCGCCGATTTTTACCGAGTCGTCAAGCAGGTGGAAGACGTCCTCGGCGCTAAGCCCCTAGTGATGGTTCTGCCCATCGGTTTTGAAGACCAATTTGTGGGGGTGGTGGATCTGCTGACCCGCAAGGCGTGGATTTGGGACGACTCCGGGGAGCCGGAAAACTATGTGATTGAAGACGTTCCCGCGGACATGGCGGATAAAGTGGAGGAGTACCGGGAAAAATTAATCGAATTGGCGGTGGAGCAGGATGATGAATTGATGGAAAAATACCTGGAAGGGGAAGAACTCTCCATCGACGAGATCAAGCGCTGTGTCCGTAAAGGCACTCGGGATCTGGCCTTTTTCCCCACTTACTGCGGCTCTTCCTTCAAAAATAAAGGGGTGCAGTTAGTGCTGGACGCCGTGGTGGACTATCTGCCGAACCCCACGGAAGTCAATCCCCAGCCGGAGGTGGATCTGGAAGGGCACGAAACCGGCACCTTCGCCATTGTGGACCCGGAAAAACCGCTACGGGCCTTGGCGTTCAAAATTATGGACGACCGCTTCGGCGCCCTTACCTTTACCCGGATTTACTCCGGCAAAATCGCTAAAGGGGACACGGTGCTCAACACCGCCACCGGTAAAACGGAACGGATTGGGCGCCTGGTGGAAATGCACGCCGACTCTCGGGAGGAAATTGAATCCGCCCAGGCGGGGGACATTGTGGCCATTGTGGGAATGAAGAACGTCCAAACCGGTCACACCCTCTGCGACCCCAAAAATCCCGCCACCCTAGAGCCGATGGTCTTCCCTGAGCCGGTGATTTCTATCGCCATCGCGCCGAAGAAAAAAGGGATGGACGAAAAAATGGGCATGGCGCTGAGCAAAATGGTGCAGGAAGACCCCTCCTTCCATGTGGAAACCGACGAGGAAAGCGGCGAGACCATCATTAAAGGGATGGGGGAATTGCACCTGGATATTAAGGTCGATATCCTCAAGCGCACCCACGGCGTAGAGGTGGAAGTGGGCAAACCCCAGGTGGCCTACCGGGAATCCATCACCAAGGCCATTAACGACGGCTACGTCCACAAGAAACAATCCGGCGGCTCCGGTCAGTACGCCAAAATCGACTACACCATCGAACCCGGCGAACCCGGCACGGGCTTCCAGTTTGAATCCAAGGTCACCGGCGGCAACGTGCCCCGGGAATATTGGCCGGCGGTGCAAAAGGGCTTTGAGCGGAGCATCGTTAAAGGTCTGCTGGCGGGCTATCCCTGCGTCGATCTGAAGGTCACCCTCACCGACGGCGGTTTCCACCCGGTGGACTCCTCCGCCATCGCCTTTGAAATCGCCGCCCAGGCGGCCTACCGCCAAACCGTGCCCAAGGCTGGCCCCCAACTGCTGGAGCCGATCATGAACGTGGACGTTTTCACCCCCGACGACTACATGGGCGACGTCATCGGCGACCTCAACCGGCGCCGGGGCATGATCAAATCCCAGGAAACCGGCGCTATCGGCGCTCGCATTAAGGCGGACGTGCCCCTGAGCGAAATGTTTGGCTACATCGGCGATCTGCGCACCATGACCTCCGGGCGGGGGCAGTTCTCCATGAGCTTTTCCCACTACGCCCCCTGTCCCGGCAACGTGGCGGAGCAGGTGATCAAGGAAGCCAAGGAGCGCCAAGCCGCCAAGGCTTAAGTTCCAGCGGTAGGGTGGGTGTGTTCGGCCTAGCCCTAACACACCCGGATCGCTCCCCGTAAACCTCTCGACTACCGTACCCCCCATAAAGCGCTCTTGTTTGGGCCGCTCGCCTCAAACTTGAATGGGTCTGGCAAAAACCGAGGCGAGACTAAATGACGTAGTTATTTTGCGCTAGTCCCGTTTCCCGGTCTCGGCTCTATACTGAAAGGCTCTGTCGGTTCCTTTCTCTACTGACCTAGCGCCACCGCCCATGACCGTTCTCGCCTTTGACTTTAGCCATTACCTAACCTACGGGGAAATCGCCGAGTTTTTAGACGCCCACCTGAAGGCCTACCCCCACCTGCTAGAGCGCCGAGTGATTGGCCAGAGCTACGAAGGGCGGGATATTTGGGTAATGGCGGTCACCCACCAAGCCACCGGGGCGGCGCTGAAAAAGCCGGGCTATTGGGTGGACGCCAACACCCACGCCGGGGAAGTGACCGGCTCCGCCGTCGCCCTCTATTTACTCCATAAATTAGTCACCCAATACGGCGCCGATCCCCAAATCACCCGACTGTTAGACCAGCACACGGTTTATATCCTGCCCCGCTTGGCCGTGGACGGCGCCGAAAAATACCTGACCACCCCCTATCGTCTGCGCTCCAGCGTCCGACCTTACCCCTACCCCGAAGAGCGGGACGGTCTTTACCCGGAAGACGTGGACGGCGACGGCTTAATTTTGCGCATGCGGCTCCGGGACGATTGCGGCGGTTGGAAAATTTCCGAGCGAGATCCTAGAGTGATGATCCGCCGGGAGCCGGAGGAGTTTGGCGGCGAGTATTACACCCTTCTGCCGGAGGGGTTGATTCGCAACTACGACGGCTACGGCTTTGGGATGGCGCCGACCTTGGAAGGCATGGACTTTAACCGCAACTATCCCCACCTCTGGGCGCCGGAAAACCAACAGCAGGGCGCGGGGGATTTTCCTTTTTCCGAGCCGGAAACCCGAGCGGAGGCGGAATTTTGGCAGGAAAACCGCAACATTAACGGCTTTTTGAGCTACCACACCTATTCGGCGGTCTTCATTCGCCCCTACAGCACCCACCCGGACGAGCATTTCCCCACGGAGGATTTGGAGATTTACAAACTTCTGGGGGAAAAGGCCACCGCCCACACCGGTTATCCCTGTATTTCCTCTTACCACGACTTCCGCTACCATCCCAAGGAAGTTTGCTACGGGGTCATGGACGACTACGGCTACGACCACTACGGCTGGTACGGTTTCACCGTGGAACTGTGGGATGCGCCGACCCAAGCGGGGATTAAAAAGAACGATTTTATCCAGTGGTTCCGCTGGCACGCGCCGGAGGACGACTACCAACTTCTGCGTTGGAACGACGAGGAATTGCAAGGCCAGGGCTTTATCCCTTGGCGGCCCTTTGAGCATCCCCAACTGGGGCCGGTGGAAATCGGCGGCTGGGATGAAAAGGCGGTCTGGCAAAACGCGCCGGCTCAGTATTTGCCGGAGATTTGCGAAAAGCAGGCCCGTCTGGCCATTAACTTGGCGTTGCTGTCTCCCCGGTTGGCGCTGTCCCAGGTGCGCTTAACTCCTCAAGGCGGCGATATTTATCATCTGGTGGTTCAGTGGAAAAATGAGGGCTTTCTGCCCACCTACACGAGTAAAAAAGCTCTAGAACGAAAAGCGGTGCGGCCCATCGAAGTCAGCCTCAGCCTAGCGCCGGGGGTTAAACTGGTTTCCGGCCATCTGCATCAGGAATTACCCCACCTAGAGGGGCGCTCCAACAAGTTCTACGAATCCCTAGCGGAGGGAACCGACCATCGGCGCCATTTAGAATGGGTGCTCCAAGGCCCCCAAGGCGCGCCGATCCAAATTTCCGCCTACGGGGAGCGTTGCGGCACGGTGGTTACGTCTTTAACCCTAGGCGCTTGATCTTTTCCGGCGTCCGTAAACGAGCCGGGTCGGGATAAGTGAGAATGTCGTAACCCGTGGGGGTGACTAAAACCGTGTGCTCAAACTGGGCCGAGAGGGCGTTATCCAAGGTGACCACCGTCCAGCGGTCCTTAAGGGTGCGGGTAAAGCGGGAGCCGGCGTTGACAATCGGCTCAATGGCCAGGGTCATGCCCGCTTTCAGTTGGACGTTGGGCAAGTCCCGGGTGCGGACGTTAAACACATGGGGATCTTCGTGGAGATCCCGCCCGACGCCGTGGCCGGTAAAGTCCTGCACAATGCTATAGCCCAAAGGTTTGACGTAATCTTCAATAGCGCCGGCGATATCCATTAGCCGATTCCCCGGCTTCACCTGTTCAATGCCCCGGTACAGCGCCGCTTCCGCCGCCTCCATCAAGCGCTTGGCCTTGGCGGAAATCTGCCCCACGGCGATGGTAATACAGGAGTCGCCATGATAGCCCTGAAAATAGGCGCCGGTATCCACCTTGAGCAGATCCCCGGAGCGGAGTTGTCGGCGCCGGTTGGGCACCCCGTGAACGGCTTCGGCGTTAATGGAAACGCAAAGAGAAGCGGGAAAACCGCGGTAACCCTTAAAACTGGGAACGGCGCCCAGTTCTCGAATCCGGGCCTCGGCGTAGCGGTCTAGTTCCCCGGTGGTCACTCCCGGTTGGGCCAGCTCTCGCACTTCCGCCAACACCGTCCCGGCGATGGCGCCGGCCTGCCGCATAATGGCGATTTCCGGCTCCGACTTGAGGGCGACGCCCCGGTGTTTCTTACCCTGACGGGGATAGGCGGAACCCTGGGGCGCCAGCAAGTCGCTAAAAATATTTTTCATTCCAAGGGGGTAGAGGACAAAGGAAGGCAACAGTCTTCTAGCTTACCCCTTTCCGCCCTTCTCCGAGGCGCCGACCCTGAATAAGCCGCGACAATCGGAGTCGCCAGGATTTATTTGTCAAGCAAACTTTACAATTCTTTACAGATCTGTTACAATTCGTTACATAACTTAAAGAAACCGCCCCTCTTCCCCCCACACCTTCCCCCTAGGAGTTTTCGCCATGTTCGCCCCCGTCGTCGTTTTGGTTCGCCAGCAGATCGGTCAAGGTAAATTCAACCAACTGCGGGGCAAAGCCATCGCCCTCCACTGCCAGACCATCACCCGCTTTTGCAACTGGGTCGGCGTCGACGCCAAAAAGCGCCAAGAATTAATTCGTTTGGCCAAGAACAACGGCAAAACCCTAGGCTTACTGGCCTAGGTCATCGGCGCCGCCTAAGTTGGCCGCCAGTTAATCGCCAAAATTTACAAGCATATTTTTTATCTCCCTTTGACAGGCCCGGCTTCCCGCCGGGTTTTTTCTTTTCGTTAAAATAAGGACGCCATTGGGCCCCTAGCGGTAAAATCCTTCCTAACCCCTCCAACCGTCCTATGCGAATCATTCATACCATGCTCCGGGTCAAAGACCTGGACGCTTCCCTCGGCTTTTACTGCGACGTGCTGGGAATGACCCTTCTGCGGAAAAAAGACTATCCCAGCGGCGAATTTACTCTAGCCTTCGTGGGTTACGGCGAAGAATCCGAGCAATGCGTGATTGAACTGACCCACAACTGGGGCGTCGATAACTACGACCTTGGCAACGCCTTTGGCCACATCGCCCTCGGCGTGGACGACATTTACGGCGCTTGCGACCGGATTAAACAACGGGGCGGCAAAGTCATCCGCGAACCCGGCCCCATGAAACACGGCGCCACCGTCATCGCCTTTGTCGAAGATCCCAACGGCTACAAAATTGAATTGATCCAAACCAAAACCCTTGTCGATTAGGGGTTATAACGGTTTGCAGACTTGTGAGGTACGGGCTTCGACTACGCTCAGCCCTCGCGCCCTGAGCGTAGCGGCCTCTGAGCAACGCCGAAGGGCTGTCTCTGACCCGAGAGAATACCGTTATGGAGCGTAAACAAACGCTAAAATCTCTCCCCGTTCCTCCCCCTCTTCCCTTCCCTCCCCGCTCCCCCACCCATGACCCGCAACCCCCTCCTCAGCCTGACCCTCCTTCTCAGCGCCGCCCTCCCGGCCCAGGCCCAACTCCTGCCTCCGCCCCCCGTCGCGCCCAACCCCACCCCGCCCCCCGGACGGTTTAATCCGCCGCCCTTGAATCTGCAAATTACCCCGGACACCTTGGGACGACCTCTAACCCCGACCTCCCAATTCCCAACCCCCTCCCCCCAACCCCTTCCCTCTAGAATTTCCGAACTTTCGCCCGCGCCCTTCCCCTCCGGCGCTCGTCCCTATAATTCCGCGCCCTCCGCCCCTTCCCCGGCCACCCTGCGGGTTTTGGCGCTGATTAGTAGTCCGGTTCAAGAACAACAAATCCGGGCGCTGTTTCCCGACGCCTTCGGCACGGCTTACCAGGGCAGACGAGCCTTGCAAGTGGGGCGCTTTAGCGACCAGGCTAACGCTCGGGAAATTGCCCAAAATTTACAGGGTCTAGGCGTCAAAACCATTCTGGTTCCCTAGTTTCAGCAATCCTTTACCAGGTGCCAGTTATCAGATGGGCATAGATTTAAACGACTGGTTGAGACAGATTCGGGAAATTTTTAGCTCCATTCGCTTTGAGTTGGGCAGTTCCCATCTGTCCTTGGGCGCCCTGCTCCAGACGTTGCTCTATCTTCTGCTCATTTATGTTCTCACCTATTACTTTAACGAGTTTCTGAAAAAGCGCCTGCTGACGGGCTTTATCCTCGAAAAAGGGGTGCGGGCGATTGTCGCCAACGCCGTCAGTTACAGCGCCGGTTTTTTAATTTTCCTGATTGTTTTGCAAACGTCCGGGGTTAATCTCTCTTCTCTGGCGGTTCTGGGCGGCGCCCTAGGTTTTGGGATTGGTTTAGGTTTACAAGATCTGACTCGAAATTTAGTCAGCGGTTTTACCCTGCTGGTGGAGCGGAAGGTAAAAATTGGCGATTTTGTCGAATTTGGCGATGTTAAAGGTTATGTGCGGGAAGTTTCTCCCCGGACGCTGGTGGTTAAATTAATCGACGGCTCTTCGGTAATTATTCCCAATAGTAAGTTAATGGAAAGTCAGGTTATTAACTACTACTATGAAACCGAGGTTGTGCGGCTGACTTTAACTGTGGGGGTCGCCTACGGCAGCGATCCTGTGCGGGTGACGGAAACTTTATTGCTGGCGGCCTACGGCGCCGAGAGGATTCTCCAGAAGCCCCGAGCCGAGGTCATTTTTGCGGAGTTTGGCGACAACGCTTTAATTTTCGAGCTTTGGGTCTGGGTTCGCGCGACGGATTACGGAGACCGTTTTCAAATCCTTAGTTCTCTTAGGTTTTTGGTGGACTATTATTGTCGTCAAAACGAAATTACCATCGCCTTTCCCCAACGGGATCTCTGGCTCAAAAACCCGGAAGCCATCGCTCAAGCTTTGGGGCGGGAGCCGGCGCCGGCCGCGCCCGTTTCCAAACCGATTTCCCCCCAGATTTCCCTCGCTAAAAGCCTCCAATCGATTCCCTATTTTGAAGATCTCAACGAACTGGAGTTGCGGCAACTGCTCGAAATTGGGCAACTGCAAACCCTGAGTCCCCAGGAAATCTTATTTCGAGAGTGCGACCCCGGCGACGCGCTTTATATTATTCTCAGCGGTCGGGTTGAGGTTTATACGGAAAAATTAAATCGAGTTCTGCGGGAGTTAGCGCCGGGGGAAGTCTTTGGAGAATTGGCTTTATTACTCGGAACCCCTCGCAGCGCCAGCGTTCGAGCCATGGAAAAAACCCTTCTTTTCGCCATTCGTCAGGGGCATCTGGAGCGCCTCCTACGCCGGCACCCGGACTTTCAGGCGGATCTGCTCCAAGCCCTGGAGCGCCATCAAGAGGAACTGGGGCGTCGCAAGCAGGAGTTAATTGATAAGGGATTGATTTGCGAGACGGAAGCGGAAACGGGTTTGATGACCTGGGTGCAGGAACGTCTCAAGTCCTTATTTAACTTTTAGAACAGCGGGAGGAGATAGGGATGGCGCCGACCGCTGATAAACCGCAACCGGAAAATTTCCCCGAGCGCCTCGTCTGGTACGGCATTATCTGGACCTACGGCTTTTATCTCCTCGGCGCCACCTATATTGTCGGCTCGGTTCTGGGTTGGATTTTAACCCTCTATTTACTGCTCAAACTTTGGCTCCAAACGGAAGACACCCCGGAGGAGGACAAGATTAAAATTTCGCCGGTGATTGGGGTCTGGATTCTGGGGATGCTGGGAATGGAAGTGGCGCTTCTGGTGGCCAGCGTGGAATATCGTTTCGCCATGGGGGAGATTATTAAATCCTCCATCGGTTGGGCCAAGGGCTGGGCCAGTTTGGCTCTCTATCCCCTGGTCGGCGCTTTGCGGATTCGCCCCCAAATCATTTATCGCGCCACCTGTATTGTCTGCCTGCAAACCCTCTTTTTAGCGCCGTTGCTCATCGCGGCGCCAATTCTCCATTTCCCGGAAGTGCTTTACGTTTCCCCCCTGCGGGCCGTGGGGGGCCCCAGCGACCAATTCTTCGACGTTTCTTTTTACGAAGTGGACTTTGACGGCCAGATTCGCCAGCGCCTCTTTACCCCCTGGGGGCCGGCTTTAGGGTTTGTGGCTAGCGTTTATTTTGTGCTGATTTTGGGGGAAAAAAACCGCAAATGGCGCTGGTATGGCATTATCGGCTCCCTTTATCTGGGTTATATCTGTAAATCTCGGTTAGCCTTAGTGTCTCTCCTCTTTACCCCCATGGCCACCTCCGTGCTGGCCCGTTTGACCCGACCTCTGGTGTTAATGTTGCTGGGATTAGGCGCGACCGTAGCGGGGGCGCTGGCGCCGCAGATCTTAACCGCCATGGACACCGCCTACACCAAATTCACCGAAGCCCGGGCCGCCTCCAGTAAAGTCCGCTCCCGGTTGAAGGAAATCGCCGGGCACCGTTGGGAAACCGAAGCGCCGATTTGGGGCCATGGCGTCGTCGAGTCGGGGCCCCACGTGGTGGAGTTTATGCCCATCGGCTCCCATCACACCTGGTACGGTCTGTTGTTTGTTAAAGGGTTGGTGGGATTCTATTCTCTTGTCATTCCCATGGCGCTCACCTTTATTGTGTTAGTGATTAAATCCCAGCGCTACGAATCGGCCCAAATCGCCCTAGGAGTGTTGATCACCATTTTTCTCTATACCTTTGGCGAAAATTTAGAAATCTTGGCCTACCTCTACTGGCCGGGTCTGATTCTCATCGGCGTCGCCCTCAAACCCGGCGCCGGGGAGCCGCCCCGAGAAAGCCCCTTAGCGCTTAAAGAAGAAGAGCCATGACCGGGGCTTCCGTCCTGGGAGATAATAGACCATTATGTTTAACGCTCCCGCCCATCCCTCCCCTATGGCTGATAATCCCCTTGATCTTTCCCAGTTAGGGAGTCAACTGTCCCAGTCCTCGGAAAAAACCCAGCTACAGATTATCGACCAACTGTTTGTTCAGGGCAGAGAGGGATGGCGACTGCTTCAGGATTTTTTGAAAACCGGTTACGGCGAGCGTCCCCAATTGGCGCTGGGGAAAGCCTATCAGGCGCTCTATTCTCTAGAGGACGAGGGAGTTCAGGATTTTCTCTCCCAACAATTTCCCCTCGGGATTTTTCCCCTTAAATCCGAGTGCCGGATTGACTATCGCCCTTTACAACGGGCCTTGGCGGAGCAGGACTTTGAGAAAGCCGACGCCCTCACCCGAGAAAAACTCTGCGAACTGGCGGGGGAAGGGGCGATACAACGGAAATGGCTTTATTTCACGGAAGTGGAACGGTTCCCCAGCTTGGACTTGCACACAGTCAACGCGCTCTGGTGGCTCCACTCCCAGGGCCGTTTTGGCTTCTCGGTGCAACGCAAAATTTGGCTCGGCGCCGGCAAGGATTTTGTCAAACTCTGGCCCAAAATCGGCTGGAAAGACGGCAATAGCTGGACAAAGTACCCCAAGGGCTTTACCTGGGAACTCGGCGCTCCGGCGGGTCATTTGCCCCTGTTGAACCAACTGCGGGGCGTGCGGGTCGCGGCTTCTCTCTACGCCCACCCGGTTTGGAATGAGTACGACTGGTAAGGCGCTATAGTCCGTTCGTTAAGCTTTGAGCGCCTGAAGGGCGGCCAGCAAATCCCAAGGCGTGCGAACCACGGGAATTTGCGCCTCCGCCAGCAGAGTTAGGGTTTGCGCGACCCGATTTTCCTCCGTTGGATCGACCGCTAGGCGCTGGGTCACGAATCCCAGGGAATTGTCCGCCGCTAGGGACGGACTGGCGTATTTCCCCGCCAAGTAGGCGATCACCGGCTTTTCCAGCGCCGAAGTAATGTAGTCCGCGGCCCGCAGTTCCGCCTGTCCCTGGAGATGGCCGAGTAAAACAATGATTTCCGTGCCGTCGTCTTCTTCTAGCATCTGGAGCCACTGCTCGAAACTGGAGCCTAAAACCGGATCGGTTCCCAAGCTCACGCCCCAGGACTGCCCCCATCCTCCCCGAGTGAGATGATCCGCCACCTCGTCCGTCAGGTCGTCCCAATGGCTCAATAAACCGACGGCGCCGGGCCCGTAGCAATGGGGCATGAGAGTGCCCACGGCGAATTGTCCGGGTCGAATCACCCCTTGACTACCAGAGCCAAGAACAAAGGTGTTAGTTTCTTTCGCTTGACGGAGCAACTGGATCATATCCAAGGGCGGCACGCCGCCGGAGACGACGACCAACTGTCGCACCCCCGCGGCCATAGCTTCTAGACCGGCGTCCAGAACTCGGTAAGAGGGGTTGAGGATCACCGTGGTCTCCGCCATGCCCTGGGCGGCGACGGCTTCTTCCACCAAGTCAAAGACCGGCAGGTCTAGAACCGTTTCTCCCCCGTGGCCGGCGCTGACCCCCGCCACCAACCGAGCGCCGGCGCTTTGCATTTGTCGGATATAGGTCGGGGCCAGGGGATGGTGGACGCCCTGGAGAAGAATTTTGCTATCGGCTTGCCACTTCATAAAATCCTGTCACCGGCTGAATAAGGCCCATTGAAACAGATTTCAGCCGCGATCCGCAAAGGACTCATAAGCCCGATTAACGGCGCTCATCCACGCTCCCGCTTCCGGCGCCGGATTGAGATCCGGGTGATAGCGCCGGGATAACTGATGGTATTTCCGCCGAATCTCCGCCGGGGAGGCGGTGGGCGCGATCCCCAAAACTTGCCACCAGCGGGGGTTCGGTATCGAAATCCAGGGAGGACGGCTTAAATTAAACCGGCGCCAAATTTTCAGCCCCTTGGGGCGGTTGCCGCAGACTAAATATTGACCATCCGGGGAGAATCGAACCGGAGCGGCGCCGGGTAGAGTTTGTAAAACGGTTAGACGGGAGGCGTCCCAAAGTTTGACCTCCCCGGCGCTGGCGGTGACCAGAAGGCGACCGTCGGGGGACAAATCCAAGGAAAGGAGAGGGTCGAGGTGAGCGAGCGCCGTTTCTTCAATTTCCCCCTTAGTAAGGTTCCAACGGGCCACAGTTCCGTCCTCGGCGCCGCTAAACAGTCGAGCGCCGTCGGGAGTCGCTTTTAAGCCAGTTACCGGGGCGGTTAGGGGGCCGAAAACGCCTCTAGGGGCGCCGTTGCAATAATCCCAGAGGCGGATAACGCCGTCGGCGTCGGCGCTGGCTAGTAAGGGGGAGTCGGGAATAAAAGCCAGATCCAAAACGCTATCGCCATGGCCGGTTAGGGTTTTTAAATACTTGCCTTCCTTTGACCAAAGTTTGATCGTCCGGTCGGCGCCCGCGCTGGCAATCCACTCTCCGCGGGGAGCGCCGGTTAAGGTCAAAACGGCACCGGTATGGGCTTGGGACGCAAGGGGCGGAGTAAAACCCAGAAAAATCGTTTTTTGGCTCTCCGGGAATGAGGCTGGTAGTTAGGGAGCCAATTGGCCAGAACCCTTACTGGATGAGCTTTTCTGAGTTAATGTCAAATCGTAATTGTATAACAAGATACAAGTCTCGGCGTGATCCCCAGAGAGCCCGTTTTTTTCTCTAGAAAGTACCCCGAAATCTCGCGACTGGCGCCGCTAGATAGGAGCAAATCCCGTTGGGAAAGAAACAGGAGAGCGTTAATTTCTTTCTGACCATAGTAGAAGGTATAAACTCGTTACTTAATAACAGATCCCAGATTTTGACCTGACCGCTATGGCTGGCGCTGAACAAATATCGACTATCGGAGGAAAAAGCGAGGGCGGTAACGGGTTTGACGTGCAGTAGGGGTTCGGCGCTAATTTCCCAGTCCGAGGCGTCGGTCTCGGCGTGTTTTGCTCCAGCGCTCATCGTTGACGGAGCCGCGGCGGGTTGCGGCTCACGCCCCAGTTGAGCTTGCAAGCGCCGTAATTCTTTGTCAATTTCTAGAGAGCGAAAACTGTGCTCTAGCGTCCGCTCCTGAGTCAAGTTCTCCAAAAAACATAAATTTTCCGCCGCTTTCCGTCCCGCCGAAGGTTGCCCTAACAGTCGCGCGGCGCCGTAGATCCCCAGACCGAAAATCCCCCCAGCGGCGCTTAAGGTTCCTAAACCCGCGCCAAAAGCGGCGCCGCCAATCCCTACCCCAACGCCGCCAAAGGCGGCAGACCAGCCCGCGCCGCCTAAAGCTCCCAACGTAACGGCGCCTAGGGCCATACCGTCCTCAGTCCGCCAGCCCTGAACCGCGCCATAACAAGCGGCGCCGCCGAGTCCTCCTAGCCCGATTAAAACTGGAGCGCCCAGACCCAGACCCCCAAAAGAGCCGACCAGACCGACGCCGCCAACGGTTTGAGCCGCAACGGCTCCGGCGCCGAGACCGCCGAGGATGTAAATATCGGGGTTAGGGATTGAAGGCTCTTTCATCGCGAGGTCGGTATTGCCCACCTTGTTTTTTTGTAAGTTATTATAGAGGCACATTCCATCAAACTAAAGCTAATGAGATGACTCCAACATCTGATAAACACACAGAAATTATCCGTACGGAGCATGGTTTGACAATTGCAAGTACACGCATTACTCTCTACGATGTCATAGAGCATCTTGAAGCCGGTTGGTCACCCAAGCTAATTCTGAACTGGCTTCCTTTAACAGAAGAGCAGCTTAATGTAGCGCTTTCCTACATTAATGCTAACCAGTCTGCGGTAAAAGCGGAGTATAATGCTGTTCTACAGGAAACTCAGGAAAGACAGAAATATTGGGAAGATAAAAATCGGGAACGTTTAGCTCAAATCGCTAAATTGCCACCAAAGCAAGGGCAAGAAAAAGTCTATGCTAAACTCCAGGCTTGGAAAGCAAAGCTTGGACTGATGGCATGATTATTTTGGTTGATTACAATTTAACAGGTTATTTTGATAAGTTAGCTCTCCAAAAATCAGGCTGGTATGAGGGAAGTAAAATAGCCGGAACTCTTACTGCATCAGGTTTTCTTGCTGGTGACCCAAGCAAGAATTGTATAACAAGATATAATCCTCTACTGGATCCCCGGAGAGCCAAGAAAATCCCTCATGAACAGCCAGCTCACTCATCTTTGCCAATTCACTCTTCTTGCGGTCGCAGTTGTTGCCGCCAGTAGCAGTACCGTTAATGGCGCAACCCCCACTCGCGCCAAATTTGGCGCGGCCTGGCAAACCGTTGACTGCAAAACCTTTGACGTGCCTGCCGCCATTGCCGCCCAGTCAGATTGCGGCTACGTCACCGTCCCCGAACAGCGCGCCCAACCCCGGGGACGCGTCCTCCAACTTGGCGTGATCCGCACCCGTAGCGCCAGTAAAGCCCCTGACGCCGATCCATTGTTTGTGGAACAGGGGGGGCCTGGTGACTCAACCATCGGCGATATTGTGGATGGGGCTTTGCCGCGGTTTCCCGAGCTACCAGCCTTGTTAAAGAGTCGCGATTTGATCTTCGTAGAGGAGCGGGGGACACGGTATTCCAAGCCTTTCCTGTTCTGTCCAGAGCTTAACGCTCACAATATTGCTGTGGCGCAAGGCCAGCAAAATTACACCGATCCAAGCTGGATCAAGGCCTGTAACGATCGCTTCAAGGCTCAAGGGATTAACCCCAGCGCTTTCAATACTCGCGAAAATGCGGCTGATGTGTATTTTGTCGCAGAGACCTTAGGCTATTCGCAATTCAACTACTATGGCGTTTCCTACGGCACGTTGTTGGGGCAATATGTCATTGCCCAGGCGGACAAGCACAAGGCAAAACTCCGCAGTGTGATCCTAGATGGCGTGGTCAGACCGGATATTGATTTTAATCTGGCGTCGGGTCACACGATCAGCTACGCCCTGCGGAATGTGTTTCACGCCTGCGCCCAAGATCAACAATGCGGCTCAGCCTATCCCAACCTGGAGCAGAAATTTCTGGCCATCGTCGATCAACTCAACCAGAAACCAATTTCCTTGACCTTGACCATTCCCTCCAGCAAAAAAACATTCGTAACCCAACTCGATGGCAATGCCTTTATCATTGGGATCGAGCCTTATTTAGCCCGACCCTATTCCGGTAACACAGCCCGCGGCAGTTCTTTACCCAAGTTTATCGAGTCCGCAAGTCAGGGTAACTTTAGTTGGATGGCGGAAAATCTTTCAGGGGATCTGGAACCTTCGGGGGCGAGGGAAATGTATCACACTGTCCTCTGCGCTCGGGCGAAATCGATTCAAGTCGCGCCCGCCCAGGCGTTGCCTCTGCCCTATCCCCAACTCATCCCCTTAGGCATCCGCGAAGCCGAAGCGGTGACAAAAGCCTGTGCAGTTCTCCAGGTCGAGTTGCAACCGCCCTTTGTCTACGAAAATCCAGAGATTCCCACTCTGGTGTTGAATGGCGCTTACGACCCGGTCACCCCCCCTCCCTACGGGGAAGCCGTGGCTAAGAACTTTAAAACCGCCTATGTTTACACCTTCCCCGGCGTCGGGCATGGGGCGTTATTTGCGCCGGAGGGGATGCCCGCGGAAACCTGTGTGACTCAACTCGCCGCCGACTTTCTTGCTAACCCGCGGCAAATGCCCGATAGCCGCTGTCTTACCCAAATCAAGCCCGCGTTTGTTGTTGAGTAATCGCTTGTTTTAAGCTGGTGATCGCTGATCATCGTATATTAGTTTCACTGTCAAGGGCTTGTAGCTGATCTTTCCGGCGTTGGTATAGGCATGGGATGCAAGTGATATAGCAGGCATAAATAGGCGGTGAACGCAATCTAACAATAATTCCTCCACCCCCTACTTCGGCAGGTGTCACAGTGAGCTTACCGAGCAGTTCGGTAAGCAAGCTCAGTACCTGGCCTTGGAAGGGAGGGCCCTAAGCGGAGCCTATTCATCATTCACTGATAACTGATAACTGATAACTGATAACTGCTATCTGGTACCTGTCAAAGCGCCTGAAGCAAATAGCGGGCCCAAAAGTAAGCGGTAATGGTCTTGGCGTCCACCAGATCCCCCTCCCGAATGGCCGCTTCTAATTCCGCGGGGGTGAGTAAGACAACTTCTAAATCCTCGTCTTCATCCTGGGCCGGAGGCTGGGCTAACTTTTCCAAATCCTGAGCTAAGTAAGCGTAAATAAACTCATCGGAATACCCCGGCGCCAGGGGGAATTTTCCCAGAACGCTCCAGCGCCGAGCGGAGTAACCGGTTTCCTCCTCTAGCTCCCGACGAATGGTTTGCTCAGGATCTTCCCCCGGTTCCACGGTGCCGGCGGGAAACTCCAATAGGCGCGCCTCCAGGGCAAAGCGATATTGCCGCACTAAAACTAGTTTTCCCTCCGGGGTAACGGGCACCGCCAAGGCGCCGCCGGGGTGACGGATCAGTTCCCACTCCCCTTCGATACCGTTGGGCAACCGGCGCCGGCTGACGTCGAAATTAAACTTGCGCCCTTGGTAAAACAGGCGCTGGCGAACAACAGGGGCGGATTCGGGGGTCATCGCTTAGGACTTCGGCGCGGGTTTATCGGCTTTGGGGCGGGGAAACTGAGAAGCCGCCGGGAAATGTTCCACCGGCAGATCCTTCACCACCTGGCGCATATAGGCGCCCCAGATCGGCGCCGCGTATTGACCGCCGGTGATGCCTTTGCCTAAAGGACGGTTGGCGTCGTCTCCAATCCAAACCGCGGTGGCCATCTGGGGAATGTAGCCCACAAACCAGACATTGCGCTCGTTATCCGTGGTGCCGGTTTTCCCCGCCGTGGGGCGCCCCAGGTAGGCCGCTTTGCCAGTTCCCCCCATCACGGCGGAGGAGAGGACGGAGGAGGTGCTGGCCGCGGCCCAGGGATCTAACACCAGTTGGGGTTTAGGGCGGTGGTCTAACAAGACCCGTCCCTGATTGTCCGTCACCCGGAGAATAATGGTCGGCTCGGAGTACCAGCCGTTGCTGGCGAAGGTGGCGTAGGCCGCCGCCATATCCAGGGGCGTCACGTCTACTGATCCGAGGGGTAGGGAAATGACGCCCTGGAGGGGGCTTTTAATGCCCATACGGCGACAGACTTCGATGACTTTGTTAATGCCCACCTGGGAGCCGAGCCAAACCGCCGGAATATTCTGGGAAGAGGCCACGGCGCTGCGGATGGACATCGCGCCGGAAAAGCCGCCGCCGTAGTTCTTGGGCGCGTAGAAGATGCCGCCGTCCCGGAAACGCATGGGGACGTCCCGCACTGGAGAATCCGGGGTAAAACGCCCGGAGGCGAAGCCGGTGTAATAGACAAAGGGTTTAAAGGAAGACCCCGGTTGGCGCCGAGACTGGAAGGCTCGGTTCAGTTGGCTTTTTTTATAATCCACCCCGCCGACGATGGCGGTAATAAAGTGGCTATTGGGTTCCACGGAAACCAGAGCGATTTGGAGTTCCTTCGCTCGATACATCGTGTTCCGCAGGCGCTTGTAGGCCGAGGAAACCGTGTTTTCCGCTAATTTCTGGGTTTTATAGTCCACCGTGGTTTGCACCCGCAGGCCCCCTTTCCGCACCGCTTCGGCGCCGAGCTTTTCCTTCAGTTCCGCCAAAACGGCGTCGGTGACGTAGGGCAGTTTACTGCTCTGCCAGGCGGTGGGTTTGCCCAATTTCAGCTTGGCGTTTTTGGCGCTCTTGGCCTCCTGGGGCGTAATCCAACCTAGGGTTAACATCCGGTCGATGACCACTTCCTGCCGAGCTTTGGCTTGTTTAAAGTTATTAAAGGGGCTGTGGGCCTCCGGCGCTTGGATCATTCCCGCCAGTAGCGCCGCCTCCGCCAGATTAAGCTGGGCCGCGGGTTTGGCAAAATAGCTCTGGGCCGCGGTTTCCACGCCGTAGTTATTGTGACCCCAATAGATGTAATTGAGGTACATGTCCAAAATTTGGTCTTTGCTGAAAATCTGCTCCACCCGGATAGCCAGAATGGCCTCCGCGAGTTTGCGGGTAAAGGTTCTCTGCTGGGAGAGGTAAACGTTTTTGACCAACTGCATACTCAGAGTGGACGCGCCTTCCGAGACCCCGCCCTCCTTGACGTTGGCCAACAGCGCCCGCCCGATGCTGTTGGGATTAATGCCGCCGTGGCGATAAAAATTACTGTCCTCGATGGCCAACACCGCCCGCTTCAGGTGGGGAGAGATTTGGCTGAGGGGGACAATCTGCCGATTTTCTTCGTCGTGGAGGCTGAGGATTTCCCGCCCCTTGACATCGTAGATATAGCTGGTTTGGGACGGAACGTAGGATTTAAGCGCCCGCACGTCCGGGAGATTACGGAAACTGATCGCCAAGCCCACCAGCCCCCCGGCCAACAAGGCGCTACTGACGAGGGCGAAACCCAAAACCGTGGCGTTGGCCGATTGGCGGACGCCCTGCAGGAAACCCAGACGTTGACTCGACTGGGGAGGGCGAATAGGGGAACGAACCTGGGTGGATGACGACACGGGGCTTAAATTTCCTCACTCCGAAAAGACAAAATTGGAAAAATGTTAAAAATTTGTAAAAGCTAGGAACAATTTGCAGAGTTTTTTATCTTGGATTCAGCTTACAAGAGTTTAACCATAAGTCAAGACCGCTGGTCAGAACTGAGTTACCAGCGAGTTGCCGTCAACCCCCAGCCAATAAAGAGTAGCAGGCTCAAAGCGGCGAGTCCGACGAGGACGCCGCCGGGAAAAAAAGTGACCACCTGAAATCCCCGCAGGGCGTACAGCGCCGCGGTCAGCCCCAGGACGAAGAGAAAGGGCCGAGTAAAACGGTTGGGGGGATAGCGCCGGGGGGGAGTTTTGGCCATCGGAGTTATGGGCTAGGCCGCTTCCGGGCTTTTTTCCTGAACCGCGAGTTTTTCTTGATCTCGGCGCCGTTTTTTGGCGTAAAGCTGGATAGAGAGGGCCATGACCACGACCAGGGCCACAATCAGCCAGGTGACGGCGTCCAGGGGGAAATTATTTTTAAAGACCGCCAGCAGGACAATCACCACCAGCAGGAGGGTCGGCGCTTCGTTCAACGCCCGGAATTGTTGCCCCGTCCATTGGCACTCCCCCCGCTCTAGCCGTTTCATTAGGCGCCCGCAGTAGAAGTGGTAGCCCAGCAGGAGAGCCACGGCGGTCAGTTTAAAGTGGAGCCAAGGGGATTTAAGAATCTCCGGCTCGGTGTAGAGCAACCCCAAAGCCATAGCCACCGTTACCACCATACCGGGGGTGGTGATGATGCCGTAGAGGCGCTTTTCCATCAGGGTGTATTGGGTTTTGAGGATACCCTGGGCCGGCTCCGGTTGCTGGGCCGCTTCGGCGTGATAGACAAAGAGCCGCACCAGATAGAATAAGCCGGCGAACCAAACCACCACCCCAATCAAGTGAAAGGCTTTAAACCAGTAGTAAGCCATAGCGGAAACGGGAAAAAAGATTTCCCTATCCTACCGAATGGACTGGGCCCCCGTCCAACTGCGGCTCAGGAGTCGCCCGTAGGTTTGGGGCGTCGTTTCCATCGCGGTTTGGGAAGCGCCGCCCTGGGGATGGACGCTGACCCACAGATTCTCTTCTTCCCCCAGGACGCCGGCCCGAAAAAGGACTTCCTCCGGCGCCTGTTGATTCCAGCCCAGTAAGGTGGCGCTCATATCCCCGTCGTCCTCGCTCAAGGCGCTCAGGGTTTCCGCCCGCTTCTCCTGGGGATGCCAGACCACGCCGTAGTCGGAAATGTCGGAGGAGTTGAGAGCGCCTTCCAGTTGCCGGGCCAGCAGTTTATCCCCCTCCGGGGACCAGGAGGCCGGCAGGAGCACAGAAATCACCCCCTCCATTTCGGCGCTGTCTTCCCCGGCCCGCTCTAGGTATTGGGCGATGGGGGACTGGGCCCGAATCACCTGTAATTCCCCGGTGGCTAAATTTTCCAAAAACAGGACGCTGAGCACCTTCGACTCCCAGGAATTGGGCTGGGCCCGGACTTCGATACGACTATAGGCGGCGTAGCGCCCGTCGGGGGATAGGAGAGCGGGGGTGCGATAATACTGTAAGCCCGACTGTTTTTTGGCGGCGTAGGTCGCCTGAGTTTCCGTAATCCAGGCCCAAGGCGCCGGGTAGGGGCTATCCAGGGGATCGGCGCTTTCGGTCAACGCGGGGTCGGTTAAGGGCGCCACCGTCGCGGCGAGGAGGGTGCGGGGCGCGAGGGTAGCGGTAGCGAGGGTCATGAGGCAGAGCAGAGGAGACAACAGGAAACGACCGAGGCCGGGGGTCAACATGGCGAATGCTCCCAAACAGGGGAAAGGGGCCGGGAGAAAATCAAGCCCTAAAGGTGTTGTCTACTCCCTTGTCAAAAGGTTCCAAGGGCGGCGCTGGACGTTACATTTCGTTGCAGAGCGCCGATCCGACCGTAATCGAGCGACCGAAATAGCGGAACTAGTGAACTTATTTGCGGTGTGTTGATATTTAGCATTTTCAAACGAGACATGAAAAAGCATTATACTTTGTCAGATTAGGAACTGTGTATAGTCTGACTTTAGCAAAAAGCTCGAATATAGACTTCATAATTTTGAAATTTTTGCAAAATCGATGACACGCTCTCAATAAACTTTTTAAAGATAGCCAAATTGACTCAATTGGATTTCCTTTGGGGTAGTATGGCGCAAATAAATTACAGTAGACTCTGCATTCCCTGCTTCATATTTTTCAAGAACTAGATCTTGAGTTACTAAATTCAATGCCCCATAATAGGTTTGACGATTCTTCGGATTTTCCAGTTGAAGATTGACTCTGTCTTGAGTCTTACCCCATAAGTGACTAACTAGGTCTCATTCTTCTAGGTGAACCTCATCAATCGCATATACAACAAGGGTTCCAGACTTAATTGCTGGTAATTCTCTTTCTAAGATTTTACTAATCTCATTTAAACTTTTTTCGCTCATCATGATAATACATTCCTGCAACTTCTCTCACTTCTCATTATACACCATGCTCTGAACACACAACTCATCTGTCAATGCTATATTCTGCCGACTCTTCTCGCACGAAGACCCAGCGCCGGCATTAAGAAGATTAGAATACCTCCCGTTTTTCCAGATGAGCGCCGATTTCCTGGGGTGTCCGCCAGACGGGCCGGAGTCGATCCTTTGCGTACAATTCCAACTGGTCGCCGTTGTGGGGGGAACCCGGTTCACTGCTGTTGCCGTAAACCAGCGCGCTTTGGGCCCGGGGCGGGTCGCTAAACTCGACGATTTGGATAAAACTGTCCCCAAACCAAGCCTCTAATTTTTGCTGGGGGGTGGTTTTAAACTGCAAGACCCGGAAACTGCCCAAGTCCCCCGGAGCGCCGCTGGCGGGTTGGCGCCGAGCGCCCGCTTGCATCTGGGCCGCGTCGCCCCAACTGACGTCTAAAGCGCCGTAGAGCAATTTCACCTGGGCCGCGACCCCTTCTAACACCGCTAGCGCCTGATTGATGTCCCGAATGCCCGCGGGCGTATTGAGGGGATCGGCGGGGTTCCAGGGTTTAGAAAAGAGGGTTTGGCGCTCTAGGGCGGAGGCCCAAAAGAAAAAGAGCACCGCCCCCCGACTAGTGGGCGCCGCCTGCCGGTCCCAAGCTTTGAGAACCTCCGCGGCTTCGAGTCCCAGGGGATTGGCCAACAATTTCGCCGCGGGGAGCAGGAGGGGTAAGAGGCGGTCGGCTAACTCTAAGCGGGAGGAAAATTGCGCCTTTTGCAGACGTTCCAAATCCCAGGGGCCGCCCTCTAGCAATTGCTTTAGGGAGCGTTGCGTTCGTAGGAGATTCGGCGCTAGACCCAAATTCGGCGCCGCCAGGGAGGGGAGATAACGCTCCGGCTTTAAAGGGGAGGGAACAGCGCTGGTCCAGGGGGGATCGTTGCTGTTTTGAAGCCAGCCGTTGGCGGGATTGGTTAACCGGGGCAGTTCGTCGTAGGTTAGATACTCCCGAGGCAAGTCCTGGGAACGCTCTAGGGGACGGGGTTGTCCCCAGGCTTGCCAGGTTCCCTCCCGGCGGAGAATCAGGGCGTTGTAGAGGTAAAAAATATTGCCCTGGGTATCGCCGTAAAGGGCGTTAAACATCGGCGCTTGCCCGCGCCGCCAGGCGTCTTCAAACTGGGCTAAATTCCAGGCCTTTCCCATGTCCAAAAATTGGTCTAAAACCTGGGGTCGGTCCAACCCCGGAATCTGGAGGACGTAGGCCCGGCTCCCTTGTCGGGCCGCCACAATGCCCGCTTCGCTTTCCTGGCGGTCCCACTCTAGGGTCTGGAAACCGCCGTCGGCTTGGCGAATTTTTAAGCGTTCCCGATGGGCGACAAAGGGCTTGACTGCGCCGTCCCAACGGTAGCCGTCTTTGTCTACCGCCAACTCATAGATCCCGACATTATGGGGATAATTGACCGTTAAACTCCAGCCCAGACGGTCGTTAAAACCCATCGCCAACAGGGGAATTCCCACCGGCGCCGCCCCGGAGAGGTTTAATCCCGGCGCGACGAGTTGAGCTTCCGTCCAGCGAAAAGCGCCGCCCCAGGGGGTATGGGGATTAGCCAGTAGGAGGGCGTTGCCGTTCCGGGTCTGACTCGGCGCGATAGCCCAGGCGTTAGATCCGCTTTCTCCGGGAGGCGGAAGTTCCCGGCGCTTGAGCGCCTCCACCTGACGGGGGTTGATTAAAAACTCAAACCAGAGGGTTTTTTGGGTCAAGGCGAGGATATCGGCGCCGGTGATGGGCAAAACGGCGGAGGCGTAGTCCGGCAATCCTTGGGGATGGCTCTGGAGGTAGGTCGTGATTCCCTCCGCGAAGGCGTCCAGATTCCCTTTCATCTCGGGGCTTTGACCGCGGTACCACTCCTGGGCCCGGTCGGGAATTCCCATGAGGCGAGTGTACTGATCATTACTCAATCCCTCAATGCCCCAGTATTCCGAGGCCCGACCCCTGGCTTCGCCGTAGAGTTTGAGCAGTAAAGCGCCGTGGCCCTGGGCCTGGGCCCAACCAAAGGCCCGAAATAAAGACCGCTCGTCCGGGGCGAAAATATGGGGCACGCCCCAACTGTCCCAAAGGATCTCCGTTTTTTCTTGCCCCCGGGCGGGGGGATGACAGAGGCAGGCGGCCATAAATCCTAGAATTAGGCAAAAACTGAGAACTCTGCGGCGCCAACGGGAGCGCCGGGGCATTTGGCTCAACAAAACTAGGGCCTGTAAAATCGCCATTAATTAAGCCCCCATGCCGGAATACTGCTTCAACGCCCGGCGCCAGAGCCAGCGGTTGGCGAGGAAAAAAACCGTTAACCAAAAGGCGATGACGGCTAAACTGGGGCCGATGGGAACGTCAAACCCCGCTAAATTGGCCGCCGGGAAATAGACCCCGTAGGGAAAGGGCGTCAACAGAACCCACTGCCGCGCTTGGGGGGGAAAGGCGTCTAGGGGCGCGATGATGCCGGAGAGGAAAATATAAAACAAAAACCAGAGGTCTTGAACGGCGCTGGCCCGCTCCGTCCAAAAGGCAAAGAGGGAGAACGTGTATTGAATTAAAAAATAAAGCGTAAAGGAAAGGATAATGCCGACAATCCCCCAAAAGGCTTGGGCCAAGGTCGGAATCCAAAAAACCCGGGGATAGAGGGCGAAAAAGAGGATGGTGAGGATAACCGCGATGGGAAAACGGGTGATTTTCTCCGCCAGGTGGCGAGCGACGTGGTGCCAGACGGGATCGATGGGCTGGAGCAATTTAAAAGAGAGTTTACCCTCCAGGATCTCCCGCTCAAACTCCCAAATCACCCAAATATTGGTGAACTGCCGCACGATAAAGACCGCGAAAAAATAACGGGCCATGTCCAGCGCCGACAAGCCGAACTTACCGCTCTGGGCCGCCGTCACCCAGACCCCCATGAGGATAATGGGCAAAGACCCGGAGAGAATCCAAAAGAAAATTTCCGCCCGAAACTCCAACATCTGGGCGTAATAGACCGAAAGCAGGGTTCGGGCTTGGCGGAGAAACCAGACCATAGGGCAGTCCTCGGGTAACGCCTTCCTAGTTTACTGGAATCCCTCAACTTGGCCCCAGACGCTCGTCGGTTCCGGCGCTATTCCAGGGGCAACAGGCGCTCGGGGTCAAGGAATAACCGCCAGGGTTGGGGGCGCTGGCTTAAAACCCGCCAATTTTCCTTAAAAAGCTCCATTTGTAAGTGATAGTCTTGGTCATGCTCCGGCGGCTGGTGTAGTTTGAGGTAGAGCGTCACCCGATGGGGCGTTTCGCTTTTTTGCGCAAGCCAGCAGGGAAACTCGTTGATTGAATTTTGGGCTAAAACCTCTGGGGATGGGGAGGACAGCGCCGCTAAACCGTCTTCGGTGAATTCCAGTTCCGGCGGTGTGGAGGGAGGAGGGGAAATCCTGGAACCAGTTTCCAATTCTCTAAGGCGCAAATGATGGGCCCGAATACCCACCTGGGTTGTTTGGGGAGAGAGGGAACGACTCAAGGTGAGGGGACAATGCCAGTCCGTCGCCCAGATTTGTTGGGGGTTAAAGTAAATAATAGGGGAGAAATTTTTACACCCTGTCAGTCGAGCGACCTCGTAGATTTGCGGATTTTGGAAAATTTGCTCTTTATCCCCATAGCTCAAGACCTGACCGGCGGAGACCACTAAAATATTCTGACAAATCCGATAGAGTTCTTCCAAATTATGGGAGACCATCAGAACAACGCCAGGGTAGATGGAAAGGGTTTCTAGCAGATTTTTTTCCATCTGGGTTCGCAGTGGACTATCCAGCGCCGAAAAAGGTTCGTCTAAGAGCAAAATTTCCGGCTCAATCGCGAGCGCCCTCGCCAGGGCCACCCGTTGCTGTTGTCCGCCGGAGAGTTGGGATGGGTAACGGTGGGCTAAATCCTGGAGCCGCATTTGGGCCAGTTTTAACTCCACCCGGCGCCGTTGTTCCGAGCGCGGTAAATTCTGAACCCCAAAGGCGATATTTTGATAGGCGGTTAAGTGGGGAAAGAGGGCGTAATTTTGAAAGACAAAACCCACCCGGCGCCGGCAAGGCGGCAGATTAACGCGGCGCTGGGCGTCAAACCAAACGGCTCCATTAACAAGAATTCGCCCCCGATCCGGCGCTTCGAGTCCAGCGATACAGCGTAGGGTCATGCTTTTGCCGGAGCCGGAAGCGCCGAGAAGTCCGAGGGGTTGCCGGTCTCCTTCTAGGGAAATCCGTAGGTTAAAGTTAGCTAAAGTCTTCTCAATCTCTAGGGAAAGCCCCTCAAAGTTAGGCGAAACATAATCGCCCTGTCTCTCGTTTAGAGGATGGGTTAAATTTTGAGAAATATGAGCGATCTTCTGGGCCAGTTTCCATAAAAATAGATTTAAAAACGATCCCGATGGTTTTTGGGAAGACTCGGCCCAAAAATTAACGGTGATGATGATGGATAAGGAGATTAACAATAAAATAGCCACCCAAACTCCAGCGGTTTCGTAATCCCCCGATTCCGTCGCAAAAAAGATCGCTAAAGGCAAGGTTTGGGTCTGTCCCGGAATATTGCCCGCCAGCATTAAAGTGGCGCCAAATTCCCCCAGCGCCCGCGCAAAGGCTAAAATCGTCCCTCCGACAATGCCCCGATAGGCCAGGGGAATCATGACGAGCCAGAAAATCGACCATTCCGAATGCCCCAAGGTTCGGGCGGCGGCCAGTAAGTCGCGGTCGATTTGCTCAAAGGCGCCGAGGGTCGTCCGATACATCAAGGGAAAGGAGACGACGACGGCGCTGACGACGGCGGCCTGCCAGGTGAAAATGACCGTTATTCCCCATTGATTAAGCAGTTGCCCCACCCAGCTATTTTTCCCCAAAAGTAGCAGGAGTAAAAAACCCACCACCGTCGGCGGTAAAACCAAGGGCGAAATTAAAAGAGTATCAATTAGACCTCGAAATTTATTGCGGTATTCCAACATCAATCGGGCGCTGGTTAACCCGGCAAAAAAGGTTAAGACCGTCGCCAGTCCGGCAATTTTTAAAGAAATCCAGAGGGGAGACCAATCTAGGGCTGGATCAATCATTTGAGTTAAAAGCTATTAAGTTAACGGTAAGACCCGATACTCGGCGCCGCTTGCAAAGAGTCTTCCGCCGTCTCCCTCGGCAATGATCCGTCTTAACTAAAGAAGAGCAAGGCCCGGATAAAAAGGATTTGGGGAAGGTCTGCGATGCGAGTACGGTAGCGGTAAGTCCCGCAAAAGTCCGCGGACTTCTTAAGCGCCAAGTAAATTAAGGGCTGTTGATTCGCGAAGTGGGGTGAAAAGCCATCACGATCAGGGCGTCATCCTGAGTTAGGACATCAAAGTCGTAGGATCTGGGGTTGAGCAAAATCTCTCCATTCCTTCTGCGGACGCCGATCAGCAGTAGAGGATTATCCCGTTGCTGTCGACCGCACTGGCTGACTAGATGGCTCAGTTCGATGAACGTTTTGCCCCAAAAGTTGGAGGGGTAGCGACCCGGTTCAATAAAGTAAAACTCGTTGGAGTCGTCGGAGTAGGTCAACAACTGCTGGTAAACCGCGGACATATTCTTAAAGACGGCGCTCTGAGCGATAATCCCAGAGCTATAATCGCAGGCGGCGATCACCTCGTCGACCCCGGCCTCTTGAAGGTGGCGACGACGGTCTAAGTTAACGAGTTCGCCGATAACGTGAATATCTTTACGCAAACTGGGGTCTTGCTCCAGGTGTTTGACGGCCAAAGCGATCAGAGCGTTCTTTTCGTCGGGGCTTTCGCTCCCTTCATCGGCTAGCAAAATCACCGCCTTGGCTTGGGTGGCCTGCAATTGTTCTAGGGCGGCGTGATGGGTGGGGTCGGCTTGGATAAAGTAAACTCGGTCTTCCGTCTCAAAGTCCTCGCGATTGGGAATCTCGGAGGCCGAAATGACCACAATATCCCGAGGTTCTTCTTGGTTAGCCTCTAATAATTGACGCACAATGGCGGTAGCTTTATTATTCCAGTTGCAGAGAATAATATGATTTCTAAAGGATGTCATGGCGATTTTCTGAACGAGGGCGCGGGTGACAAATATCGACGAAATCTTACCGACAATAGCGCCGAAGATGAAGGTGCCAAAAATGAGTAGGAGGAGTTGAACGATACGACCGGCTACGGTGCTGGGCTTATCGGGGTATTCGCCCATCAAGGTGATGACGGCGTTTTCTAGGGCTTCCCAAGCCGCTTCCCTAGAGGTCAGAGCGCCCTCGCTCCAAAGCAAAAGCCCCCCTAGAACCGGCGCCGCCGCCAAGGAGACTAAAAGAACTTTAATTTGGCGGGTCAGTTTCATCAGGGGACGTTGTCTCGGGCTTATAGCTCCTTACCGTAGTCGGCGTCCGCCGGGGCGCGCGGCGCGGTAATCAGTCTAGAGTAGGGGACGCGGCGCCGGGGTTGGTTTGATTCTAGCCAAGGGGAGACGGCGCCGCCGAGAATTTGCTAGTTTAGATTGGCGTTCCGTCCTTGGCGGCGGGGCGGCTTCCTGAATCTGGATGATTGTTATGCCTTTGTTCGACGCTCTCGTAACGTTTTCCCATACCTACTGTGTCGGCATCTGCGGGGCGCTGGTGCCCCTCATGCTCCTGAGCACCTTAGCCTCCCTTGTCTGCGTCTATTTTGGGCGCCGGGGTTGGCCCTTGACTGGTTCGATGGCTTTAGCGGGTCTAGCTATCGTTCTCATGGTTCTCCACGTGGGCACCTGGTTTTGGGTGGGAGTGGTTACCCCCATTACCTTCATTCTCCTGAGTCTGGCTCTACTGTGTCTGGCGGTAAACGCGGGCTTGGGTTGGTATTGTGGAGAATTTGGAAGCGCCCCCGCCAGAGTTTAACGGCGCCGTAGAGGAGGGCGACGCTCCACAACCCGAGGACGATGGTCAAGGGAGCGATCTGCCAAATCCAAAGGAGAATGAGGCCGCACCCCAGCAAATCCGCCGCTAGGACGCCTAGTTTTTCTAGCCAGGGACGGGCTTGGATGAGCGGGGATTGCTCCGGCTCTAGGCGAATCGGCGCCCAGGCGTTGAACCAGACCTGACTGCTGAGGACGATTAAAATCCCCCAGCCCAGGGAAAAGAGTCCGGCGTAAAAGCCGATGAGTTCCCAAATGACGGCGCTCCAGATTAATAAATGAAATCGTCCCAAAACCTCCGGCGCCGGGGTTAACGCCTCTTTAACTTGGTCAATCTGCCGCAAATCCAGCGCCGCCATCCGTCCCTGATCCAGCGCCAGCAGGGCGAAACCGAGGGTCAGGAGGCGCTGGTCTAGAGGACGGTCTAACCCAACTTGAGCCAACAGACCTAGACTAGGGAGGAGGAACAAGCACCAGAGGAGGCGAAAAAAACAAGGGCGCGCGAGAAACGCGAAAGGGAACATGGGAGAATGGCGGTAAGGAACAGTCAACAGCGAAGGCGCCCGGAGGATTCAACGGCTATCGCGTAGCTATCTATCCTAATCTGAGTACGGGAGCGTACAGATAAAATAATGGTTTCAGTCTAAAGTTCCTACTACTTTAATCAAGTTTTTTGTTTAAGTAGTTGTTATTCTGTGTACATCAATCAACTCCTGACAGCCCTGTCCGGCTCAGTTTACTCTCGCCTAGAACCCTGCCTACAGACCTGTAGTCTAGAAAGCGGTCAGATTATTTATGAAGCCAATGAGACTATGGAGTTTGCCTATTTTCCCAATCGGGCCATGATTTCCCTCGTTTCCATTATGGAAGACGGCGCCACCACAGAAATTGGCATCATTGGCAACGAGGGCATGGTGGGCTTGCCGATTATTCTCGGAAGTCCTCGCAGTCTGAGCCGAGCGATTGTTCAGGTTCCGGGAGATAGCCTCAGAATTGGCGCCCAGGTTCTCCAAGACGAGTTTAGAGAGTCTGAAGAATTTAAAAACTTGTTGTTGCTTTATACCCAGGCTTTCCTGACCCAGGTTTCTCAAACCGCCGCCTGTAACCGTCAACATAATATTGAAGAGCGCCTAGCCCGCTGGTTGCTCTCTGTCCATGATTGTGTTCTAGAAGATGAATTGCCTTTAACCCAGGAGTTTGTCGCCAATATGCTGGGCGTTCGGCGCTCCGGCGTCACCATTGCCGCTAACGCTCTACAAAAAGCCGGTATTATTCAGTATCGCCGGGGAAAAATTACCATCCTCAATCATCAAGCCTTAGAAGCGACTTCCTGCGAATGCTATAAATTAGTGCAAAGCGAATTTATTCGTTTATTAGGCTTTAGGAGAGGTTAATCTATCTCCCATGGGTAAAGGCGCTCAAATCCCTTGGATTTTGTTCTCGTCCCAATTTAGATCCCCTAAAATCAGAGGCTAAGCCTGAAACCGTACCGACTTTAACCCCCGCAAAGTTGTAAGAGTAAAGTGGGACTCGCTCAAACAAACTTTAATAAATTTGCGAGTGTGGGTTTCCGAATAAACTACAACTATACTTAAGCGATGGAGGGGTGAATATAGCGGTCACATCTAGGTTGTAAATTGTCTCTCTGCTCAAAGCCTTTACCCGTAAGGGTTCGGGGATTTAAAATTTTACAACTCACTTGTGACTGCTATATCATTCCTCCTTTTTTGTTATGTACCGGTTTGCAGACGGGTGAGAACGACGTTGGTTAGCCCTTATCCCCCAGCCCCTTCTCCCACCCCGTCAGGTTACGCCCGCCACCCTTCCAAAGGAGGGGAACTGTAACATTGAACTCTCCCCCGGTTTTAACCGGGGGATTCTAAGCGGATGTTGCTACGCGGGTTGAAACCCGACTTCGCAACGGTTACGATAGGATCGAGTGAGATCTCGAAACACGTTATACCGCTTTGGCACGTTCAAGTATGCCCTACGTTCCTTGGCTATTAATAGCTGTGAACTTACTTGTTTTTTCCTTGAAGATTTTACCAACCAAAGGCTTCATAGTTTCTTGGTTGAACCCTCT